>JBDLIO010000684.1:0-2335 GCA_039714865.1 Acidobacteriota bacterium
CGGAGGCAGACACCTGGACAGAGGTTGGCTGCCACGTCAGGCCGTCATCATCCGAGACCAGGAAATCTAAACCGCCCACCGCAACGAGCACCGAACCGTTGGAAACCACACCACTCATGGCTCCAATCGAATCCAGGATTTCAAACTCCCACTGAAATCCGTCGTCACTTCGGAAAATCGACCCTCCGCTGCCGACCCCGACAAAACGAGTGCCTGTCCAGGTGACCGAAAGGACCGCCAAACCAATGGCGTCATCAATCTCGATCTCATTCCAGGCGAATCCGTCGGAACTGGTTGCAAACATGGCAGGGCCACCGGCTTTTCGACCACCCACAACCATGACTTCGCTATTGCCCGCAATATCGACATACGCAGCCCCTGCCTCAGAGCTCCGGGTAATCCAGGTGTTCCCATCGTCACTGTTGGCGATGAGGCTGTTATCCCCGACCACCCAAAATGCCTCATTGATCCATCGGACCGAAAAGAGCCTCGTTGGAAACCCGATTACCAGCTGCCAATCGAGGCCGTTGAGGCTTCGAAAGACCCCCCCGTTATTGGTGATCGCGACCAGGATACCATCGGCCCAACAGAGGCCGACGATCTTGTCTGACCGATAGAGGTCAATCTCCCAGGTCGTCACGACGTCCCATTGCTGACCGCCGTCCGCCGATACCACGATGGCGCCTCGATCCCCGACAGCCACGTATGTGTCCTGAAAACGGGTAACATCCCAGAAATCCATGGCAGACGGAATAACCAACGTTGTCTCCCAGGAGAGCCCGTCGGCGGATCGATACATCTTCCCAAACCTACCGGCTCCCAGATAGCCTTCGGGGACGGCCAACACTTCAAGGACCGGACCGATCGGCAGATTCGTAACCTCCTCAGTCCAAGAAAGACCGTCAACGCTTGATAGAATTGATGAACGCAGCTCGTCGAAAACAAGAAATCGATCGCCATCCCAAACGATACAGTCGAACTGTCTAGGCAGGAGGTCCTCGATGTCGGCCATGGACCACTCGGCGCCGTCTTCGCTGTAATAGATCGCCGTCATGCCACCGAAGCCGAGGGGACCCCCGACCGCGACGAAGGTGGAGCCGTTCCAGGCGACATCGAGCATCCCGCTAAACCAGGGTTCCTCGATACTATGATCGGTCCAGTTGACGCCGTCCGGGCTGGTCGCCGAACCACCCTTCACGCCGACGGCGACAAACAGCTCACCGTTGAAGATGACCCGGTAATAATCCAGACCAGAGATTTCGGAGGAATGCCTGACGGTCCATTCTCGTCCGTCCGGGCTGGTCGCAATGACCCCACCCCAACCAACCCCGACGAACTGATTGCCCGTCCAGATGACGTCCTTCAGGAACAACCCCGAAAGGGCGATCTCCCAGTCAGTTGCGTCTTCGGAAACGAGGATTCCACCACTTCCAACGGCAACGACAAGGGAGTCCGAGGCAGCAACGCCACTGATCCAACGCCCGTGGGGCCGGGGGTTGAGCCATTCCCAGTCGGTCCACAGGCCGGCCGAACCAGGGACCGAAATCAAAAGGACGACAACGGCGATGCAACAGGACAATACTCGAATTCGCATTGAAGAAAACACCTCTAGATTATTGCGTGCAGCAACCGGGGCCGTCCACGCAATATCGCCCGTTAGGCGTGGACCCTGGGTACCCAATTGCGGTAAACGCGTCCTGCATAGTGCCCTGCTCGGCATCGGCGTTGTCGCAAAGTGGTGATCAATACGGTGATTGTTCGCTTGTTTGCAATGATTGGCCTCCTTTTGTTCATTTGACAGTACACGATGCAGTCCGATGGTTTTGTGAGTATGATCACTGGTCGGCTACTGCCTCCGAGACCCCCATTCCGCGACCGCGAACCGCGACGGTGACAGCGACAGGTTCAGCGTCAGTTGACAGCTTCAGGAACAGCAAGCAGCAACCGGGACAGCGCCCGCGGCAGGGTCGGTCGATCCTCAGTCCTGGCTCTCCAGATACCGCTCCCGCAAGACCCGCCGCATCAGTTTGCCCGAAGCCGTCCTCGGGAGCTGATCGGAAATCACCACGACTCATGACGTCAGTAGGCGTTACCCCTGGGCACGATGGCATAGACGTGGAGTACGCTTGAATCTCGATCAGGAGTGAAGAGCAACCTCCAGTCCCCGACTCTTACTCGATAATCCCCCTTGAGATTGCCGGTCAAAGGCCTCACGCGCGGGTGGAGAAGCGGTTTCTCCTCCTGCTCGAGTGCCAAGAGGGCATCCTTGATTCTTTTTCGAGTTGTCTTGTCGAGCCTGACGTACTGTTTCTCGGCCGACGGTTTGATTTCAATC
>JBDLIO010000685.1:0-2319 GCA_039714865.1 Acidobacteriota bacterium
CAGCCAGTACCAGGGCCACCACCAGGACCGTCGCAAGGCCGGCTGCGAAACGAACGGTCGATCCCCGCCCTGATGCCCGCCCCGTGCCGCGATGGTCTCCCTGTGGTCGTTGCATTCTTCGATATCCATCCCCTCAGAAACACGCCTGGGTGTTGTAGTCATTCAGTTGTTGTCTCAGCTTACGAGCCTCGATCTTCGCCGCACCGGTCGGTTGACTGCCGGGCGGCCATTCAACGAGGAACAGATCGGCCTCGTCCACCACGGGCAGGATGTCGGGTTTGGAGCCCGCCCTGATGTTCAACTTGGTTGCGACCAATTCCCGGGCCAGCAGGTGGGAGCCGTCGGAACCCCTGTAACCCAACAGTTTCAGCAGAGGCTCGGCTTCATACTCCTCGGCCCCGATCAGGAGCCAGCTCACCAGCCAGCTGTCTGGATTTTCATACCAGTAGACCGGTTCCTGCGGGCAGAAATCGTCGTTGAAAACCACGCCAATTCCTTGAGGATCGAGCAGGACGGCATCTTCCGGCGCCACTTGGCCCAGGTCGACGAAGAAGTCCTCGTGCCCCTCGTCGTCGAAATCGCCGACGACTTCGACGGTTATCTCGGTCGTCGTCTGCCCGACCGGCAGCAAAACCGCGCCGCCGGTGCTGAAGTAATCCTCACCGGCGAGGGCTGAGCCGTCCGCGGTTGTGAAGTCAACCGTGACCTCCTGCCCCGACGGACATGCCAGACGTACCGTGAAGACCGAGTCCGTGGTTTCGACATCGCCCTCGTATTCCCACACGTCGTCGATGCCGACGGTCAGGGCGCGCAGAGAGCGCAGGGAAATGGCATCGAAATAGGCGTCTCCCGGAGAGGCTGAGATCAGCCGGATCCTGATCCAGGTTGTGCCCGGGGGCGCCGGACGCTCGTCGGAGATACGCAGCCATTCGGCAGGACTGCCGAAGAAACCCGTGTCGAAAACGTCCAGGATCACCCCATTCCACCAGTCACGGTACTCGACGACGATTCGGGCGGTTTCGGCCTTCTCGTACAGCGTACGAACCCAGGCATCGAATACAAAGATCTGGTGGCCCCGGCCGATCGTTTCTGCATAGGCAGAGACGTCGATATTCTGCACCAGCTCGGCGTCTTCGGTAGTACCGGAGAAGAAGTAGGCCGCGCCTTCGACAGGCTCGGGCGGGGCGCCACGAGGTTGCCACTGATCCCCGAGCACCTGGATCCAGTCCGGAATACCCGGGCCGTCCGGCCGCGCCTCGGCGCCGGCGTTGGCGACGAGGTTCGGACCGAGGCACGGCTCGTCATCGAGGATCGTGGCTCGACCGCTGTCGTCGCCGAACTCGGCATTGACCGGGTTGCTCAGAACGAGGTCGAAGGTCTCCTCGTCGGGTTCGAGCAGTTCGTCGCCGAGAATCTCAACCGTCACCTGCTGCTCGATCACGCCACTGTCGAAAATCAGGGTCCCCGTCACACCGAGGAAATCTTCACCGTCGACGGCGGTGTCGGAGACCGTCGTGTAGTCCACGGTGACGATTTCTGGAGTCGCCTCGGAAAGAGTCACTGCGAAAATGGCTGAAGTCTGGAGGTAATTAGCTGAGGCCCCGACAATCCCGGCGTTCCCTTCCTCCACCACCGGGTCGTCGACGGCCAGCATCGGCACATTGGGCGTGCCCTGGCCGTCCAGGCTCACTGTATGCGGACTGCCGCCGGCGTTGCTCGTCACCGTCAGCGTGCCGAAGATGTGATCGCCGACCGTGGTGGGAGCAAATACGACGTTGATCGTGCAGAGACCACCGGCGGCCATCGGACTCGAACAGTCGTTGGTTTGTGAGTAGTCGGCCGATGCCGAGATGGCAAAAATTTCGAGAGGTGCGTCCCCGTCGTTGTTGAGGGTGACCAGAAGCGGCGTGCTGACCGTGCCGACCTCTTGTGGTCCGAAGACCAGGGCGCCCGGCGCCAGATTGACGATGGGCGCGGGCAGGAACCCGGCGCCCTCGAGATCGACGACCAGGTACTGAGGATCCCCGGAAGTCGCCACGGTCATCGCGCCCCCCAGAGCACCAACGGCGTCGGGCCTGAAGCTGACATGGACTGCGCACGACCCACCGGGATCAATGAAGGCGCCGCAATCGTTGGACTGCAGGAAGTGGCCTTCGATCGTCACCCTTTCGATGCCCAGCGGGATCCCGCCCAGGTTCTCGAGAGTGACTGCCTGTGGGTCGCTGACGGTTCCGACAGCCTGCACGGGGAATGTCAGCGAGGCCGGAGAGGCGACACCGAGGGCCGGCGTCGGAAAGACCACCGGGTCGTCACTGGTAC
>JBDLIO010000686.1:0-2314 GCA_039714865.1 Acidobacteriota bacterium
CCCGCCTTCGGCGATGGTTGCGCCTCATCGGCGAGCCGCCCGAGGCGCCGGTGGCCCTGCCCGCCCGGTCGCCGCCCCAGGCGGAGCCGTTCGATACTGCCGGTGGGGGCACACATCTCAGTTGACAGGTCAACCAATACGGAATAGACTCCGCATTGGTGGGATTAAACAGGAGGCCTGTCTACATGGAGACAATAACCAGATTGCTCGATATCGACCTGCCCCCAGGCCAATCCGCTTTTCTCTGGGGTGCCAGGAAGACCGGCAAGACGACCTATCTCAAGAGCCGGTTTCCCGACAGCGTCGTCTATGACTTCCTCAAGACGGACCTGCTTCTGGATCTGACCAGAAACCCGTCCTTGTTGCGAGAGCAACTGCTGGCCGGAAACCCGGATGATCTGAGATCGCCGGTCATTCTCGACGAGGTACAGAAAGTCCCGCAGGTTCTCGACGAAGTCCACTGGCTCATCGAGAACTCGGAATTGCGTTTCGTGCTCTGCGGTTCGAGCGCCAGAAAGCTCAAGCGGGGCGCGGCGAATCTGCTGGGGGGACGCGCCTGGCGTTTCCACATGCACCCGTTGACCTCGCGGGAAATCGCCAATCTGGACCTGCTCAAGGCGCTGAACAACGGTCTGATCCCCAACCACTACCTGCAGGCGCACGGTCACCGTTCCCTGAAGGCCTACGTCACCGACTATCTGAAAGAGGAGGTGTTCGACGAAGGGCTGACCCGCAATGCGCCGGCATTCTCCCGCTTCTTCGAAGCCATGGGTTTCTCCCACGGCCAGCTGATCAACTATTCCAATATCGCCCGGGATTGCGGAGTGGACGCCAAGACCGTTCGCGAATACTACCAGATCCTGGTCGACACCCTGCTCGGCACGATGCTGTTGCCGTTCAAGAAGAGGCAGAGCCGCCAGGTCATCGGCAAGGCGCCGAAATTCTATCTGTTCGACGTGGGCGTCGCCGGACATCTGGCCGGACGGAGAATTCCGGAGGCCAAGGGTGAGTATTTCGGCCGGGCGCTCGAGCATTTCCTGCTGATGGAGATCCTGGCTCATCGGTCCTATGCGGAACTGGATCATCCGGTCGAGTTCTGGCGGACGAAGTCCGGACTCGAGGTGGATTTCGTTCTGGCCGGTGGTGAGGTCGCGATAGAGGTCAAGGGTAGCAGCAGGATCGACGCCCGGGATTTCAGGCCGCTCAGGGCCTTTATCGACGAGTACAAGCCCCGCCAGGCGCTTCTGGTCTGCAACGAACGCGAAAGGCGTCAGGTGGATGGAATCCTGGTTCTTCCCTGGCGCGAGTTTCTGCAGTCGCTCTGGACCGGTGAGATCGTCGAGTAGCTTGTCACTCGAATCAGCAGGTTGTATCTGTGGTTTTCCGTCAATTGATCCGTCGATCACACGGGCCCCGAACGACCGATCATGCGGTTGAATTCCCATCCGCGAGGTGGAGGAGATCTGCGGCGGCGCACCGGGCCGGCCGGAGCTGGGAGAGAAGGTCATCGGCGCGATCAAGTGGGTCGACGGGACGGTGATCGACTGCGTGCGGCAGGTGGGGGAGTGAGCGGAGGGGGCTCTCGCAGGAAACAACAGCCAGGGCCGCTTCCGTCAGGTCAAGTCGATGGCTGCCAGGTCAGGCAGGCGACAGGGTCTCTTCGGTCACGGTCGGATGCGTGCGAGCAGATCCAGTCGGCGGCTTGTGTCTTCGGCCTCGGCTAGGCCGGTCCCGGCGCCATTCATGATTTCCAGAAACCTTTCGTACTCCCGAACCGCCTTTGCGATCATCCCTTTCTCCTCGTACAATCGTCCCAGGCGATAATGGAATACAGGATATACCAGCCGCCGATCCCTGCGCGGCGGAACGGGGGCCACCAATCGCTCATATTCGGCGATGGCTTCATCGAAGGCATTCTTGGCAACAAAGGCCCGAGCTAGCACGTCCCATTCCCCCGGGAAATTGTAGAAGAAGATGGTCTGCGAACCCAGCGTGGGAATGCTGACGTCCGGCCGCTTCCCGACCACAGCGATGGCTTCATCCACCCGTCCTTCGGCGAGCAGGATCTCACCCTCCAGCAACAGCGAGAGATCTTCGGCCAAGTCAGTGTTCAGAGGATTGGATTCGGTAATCTTCGGCCTCAGGGACGCCATCTTCGCCAGCCGCTGTTTCGCGGTTTCAGGCTGGCCTTCCTTCAGATCGACGAGTCCGACTGCCAACTCCCACGCGGCTTCTTCCAAGGGATTCGACCTGTTTGACTCCTCATACAGAGACTTCGATTTCGCGTAGCACTGTCGCGCACCCCCGTGGTCCT
>JBDLIO010000687.1:0-2309 GCA_039714865.1 Acidobacteriota bacterium
GTCGAACCCGGTGACCCTGCAGTTGCGTTATTTGCAGACCTTGACCGAGATCTCGACGGAGAACGCTTCGACCATCGTCTTCCCGGTGCCGATCAATATGTTCAAGAAGTTCTTCGAACCGGGTGAATAGCCGCTGGTGCCGATAACCGTTTTTTGAGGTGATACCCTTCACGGGGCCGTTATGGCCCCGTGGATTATTTTGGGAGTTCGCCATGTCCAAGACCTACTACGTGATCGAGTTGACGCCGCGGTGGCTTGCCATTCTGCTGGTGGCGCTGGCCGGGCTGTTGGTGTTGGCCTTTGTGGGAGGCTACGGCGCCGCCTGGTCAACCCTTGGGGGATCGCTGACCGCACGTGTCGTGCCGGCGGCCGAGGGAGGGGATGCGGTTGCCGAAGTCGAGATTGAAGATCCGCAAGGCTCGGAAGTTGTGGCCTCGGTAGCGACGCCGGACCCACCGAAACCGACCGTGACGCCGGTTGTGGAGGCTGTCGAGCCCACTCCGACTCCGACACCTTCACCGGAACCGACGGCGACGCCCCAACCGACCGCCATCCCCACCGCCCCCGTTGTTGTTGCCCCGCCGAAGGCTGAGGGTTTTCAGGTTCAAGTGTTGGCCTCCAGTCGTATTCAAGCGATCGAAAAGGCGAGGCGCCAGCTGGTTGACGTCGGTTTTCCCAACTCCGAACATAAGGTCGTCGAGACGCGGGTGGCAGGGGGCGGCATCCTGCTCAAACTGCGAATCGGGCCGTTTCCGGATCATGCCTCTGCAGAGCGGGTCATGCGGAGGATGCAGACCGGCGGTTTCCCTGACGCCTGGGTCGTCAAACCGTGACCTTTGGAGGTCGAGCCCCTCAGACCGCCCTGCCGGAGTGGATCAGGGGGCGCAAGTTGCGGCTGGATCAGTTGCACGAGATCAAGAGCAAAATGCGCAGCGGCGGCCTGAACACCGTCTGTGAGGAGGCACGCTGCCCCAACCGCTCGGAATGCTTCAGCCACGGCACGGCGACGTTCCTGATCAACGGCCGGGTCTGCACTCGCAACTGCAGCTACTGCTCGATCGCCCACGGCCGCCCGGAACCCCTCGATCCGGACGAACCCAAACAACTGGTGGAAGCCGTGCGGTCGATGGGGCTGAACTACGTCGTCATCACCGCAGTCGATCGGGACGATTTGCACGATGGTGGCGCAGACGGCTTCGTGCAGGCGATTCAAGGAATGAGAGCAGACCTGGATCCGGCGCCGAAGATCGAGGTCTTGACCCCGGATTTCAGGGGAGACATGGCTCTGGTCGATCGGATCATCGACGTCGGCCCCGATGTCTACAACCATAATGTGGAAACCGTGCCGCGTCTCTACCGGGAGGTGCGGCGCTCCGGCCGGTATCGCTGGGCGATGGAAGTCCTCCAGAGGGTGGCAGACCGGGGCCCGGGCCTGATCCGAAAATCGGGGATGATGGTCGGTCTTGGAGAGACATTGCACGAAGTCGAGGCCGTGCTCGTGGATCTCAAGGAAGCCGGCTGCCAGGTAGTGACGATCGGTCAGTACCTCAGACCGACCCCGCAACAGGTCGAGGTCTCGCGCTACTGGACCCCTGACGAGTTCGGCGCGCTGGAACTTCATGGCCGGAAGCTTGGCCTTGATGTCATCGCCGGTCCTTTTGTACGCTCTTCCTACCGGGCCGAAGAGGCTTTCCTCAAGGTGGAGAATAGACCGGGCATTTCGTCGGTTGTAGTTGAGCGAAGCGAGTGACGATGGAATACTCGGAGTCCGAAAACCCGACGATGAAGGAGTGAGATGAAGGTCGGTACTGCCCTCAAGTGGTTTCTTTTCGCCTGGATGCTCGGTGTCATCTGGGCGGCGTTCTACTTTGTGCACCCCGCCGAGGGGTTCATCGGGGAGAGTTCCCGCATCGTTTTCTTCCACGTTCCGACTGCGTGGGTCTGCGTTTTGGCCTTCCTCGTTTCCTGCATCTACTCGATCAGGTATTTGATGTGGCGCGATCCCGTCGACGACATTCGAGCAGCGGTCGCCTCGCGTTTGGGTCTGCTGTTCGCCGTCCTGGCGACGGTGACGGGTGCGATCTTCGCCCGCATTATGTGGAATGCCTACTGGAACTGGGATCCTCGTCAGACCTCGATCACGATCCTGTTGCTGATCTACGCAGCCTACTTCGCCCTGAGGTCGGCCGTGCCGGATCCCGAGCGACGTGCGGCACTGGCGGCGGTCTACGCGATACTTGCTTTTGTCACTGTTCCCTTCCTTGTATTCGTGGTGCCTCGCATCTACTGGTCCCTGCACCCGGACACGA
>JBDLIO010000688.1:0-2299 GCA_039714865.1 Acidobacteriota bacterium
AATATCGTCGGACGATTTTCATGAGATCAAAACCGCGCCTTCGGGCGCGGTTTTTCAATAGGTGCTGCGGGACGCTGTATCCTTGTCGTATGGAGCGTGATGAAATCCTCCGTGTACTTGGGGCCTTTGAGCGGGAAGGTTTGGAGTACGTTCTGATCGGTGCGGCGGCCATGGGATTTCACGGTGTCGTTCGGGCCACAGAGGATCTGGATTTTTTCATCCGCGCCACCTCGGAGAACGTCGATCGCCTCAAGCGTGCTTTCCGGCGGGTCTACTCGAATGATCCCAATATCGATGAGATCACTGCCGATGACCTCCTGGGCGATTACCCGGCGGTGCGTTATTACCCCCCGAGCGGAGATCTCTATTTTGATGTCATGACACGACTCGGCGAGGTTGCCGCTTTCGATACAGTTGAGGCAGAGGTCAAGGAGGTCGATGGTATCAGTGTCAGTGTTGCGACACCATTGGCGCTGTATCGACTCAAGAAAGATACGGTTCGGGCGCTGGATCAGCAAGATGCTGAGGCTTTGAGGCGCCAGTTCGACCTGGGAGAGAACTGATGGGCGTCGAGAAATTTCGTTCCGGAGAGGCGATGAACGCCGCGCCTGTTATGACCTCCCAAGATCAGGGATTCGAGCGGTTCATCCGTCATTGCGCCCGTTACCGGAGGATTACACCGGTCGTATTCCCTCGAGGTGTCTTCAAGTTTCGGTCCGTTGCCGAGGCAGAGGAGGCTCGGGAACAGATCAGGGAGGATTCTGGTCGGCACCCGCACCTTCAACGTTGAGCGTTGGTATGGCTTAACCCCTCCAGCGGAGACACAGGATCGATATCGACCGGAATATCTGCCAGGCCGGCGAGGGCGGAGGCGAGTTCAGGTGTGACCGAGCCGTACTGATCGACCATCGCCTGGGCCTTCTGATAGGAACCTTCGGCAATCAGCTCCTTCTGAACGAACTGGGCTCGCCGTGCCTCAATATCGGCGACCACCAAGAACCCCTGATCGATCGATTGGTGTTCAGCCTGCGGCGCACATCCGGCAGCCAGGATCATTGAGAACATCACCATCAGTCCCGCAAGTTTCTTATTTTCCTCCTACCCGATTTCCAGAACATCCCCGATTTCCGGAATCTCGCTCTTCCATCCGAAGGCCTGTTCGAGGCGTTCGGCCAGGGCCTGCTGCGCGGGATACTCGCCGTGGGTCAGGACAACCCTCTCGGGATCCTTTTCCCTTCGGGACAACCAGGCGACCAACTCGTCGGCGTCGGCATGGGCGGACAGGCCCGAGATCTGCGTGATGTGCGCTTTGACCGGAACATAATCGCCAAGCATCTTGACCTCGGGTTCGCCCTCGACCAGGCGACGGCCGCGGGTGCCGTGGGCCTGATAGCCGACGAAGAGCACAGTGTTCTTGGCACTGGGCAACCGAAGTCGGAGGTGGTGGAGAATACGGCCGCCGGTCGCCATTCCGGAGGCAGAGATGAAAATGGCGCCGCCCTTGATGTCGTTGAGCCGACGACTTTCTCTGGAAGTCTTCGTCACCGTCAGGTTGGAGGGGAATATCGGATTGATCTGCTCTGAAAAGAGCTGCTTCATTTCGGCGTCGTGCTCGGTCGTACAGCGGGTGTAGAGGGCCGTGGCCTCGATGCCCATCGGACTGTCGAGGTAGATCGGAACGGTCGGAAGTTCCTTGTCGGCCATCAGTCCATGGAGCATGTAGAGCAGTTCCTGGGTCCGGTCGATGGCAAAGGCCGGAATCAGGACGATACCGCCCCGGTCCAGGCCTTTCCGGACCTGCTCGGCCAGCTGGTGTCTGGGGTCCTCGGGGGCGTGAAGCCTGTTGCCGTAGGTGCTCTCCAGAAAAAGAACATCCGAGCCGGGGTAGGGGACGGGATCTTTGAGAATCGGTACGCCGTGGCGCCCGACGTCTCCGGAAAAATAGAGGCTCTTTCTTCCGCCTCCCGAGATCTTGCTCACCAGTTCGACCGCGGCGGCCCCCAGGATATGGCCCTGACGGTGAAAGCGGAAGCGAATACCGGGCCGAAGTTCCTGGTCCTGGTCGAAGGGAATGGGCTCGAGCAGCTTCAACGCCGCTTTGGCGTCTGATTGGCGAAAGAGCGGCAGGGCCGGGGCGTGTTTGGAAAAGCCCTTCTTGTTGGCATACCGCGCCTCTTCTTCTTGAATATGAGCGGCATCGGGAAGCAGAACCCTCAACAGGTTCCGGGTCGGTGGCGTGCAGTAGACCGGGCCGTCAAAGCCTTGCCGCACCAGGCGAGGAAGAAAGCCCGTGTGGTCG
>JBDLIO010000689.1:0-2298 GCA_039714865.1 Acidobacteriota bacterium
CCCGGTCAGGATGCCGGGCATGGCGGCGGGCAGCACGATCGTTCGAAGCGTCTGCCACTGGGTGCTGCCGAGGGCTCGGGAACCGTCTCTCCAGTCCCTGGGCACCGCCAGGAGCCCCTCCCGGGATGCAACGACAACGACGGGCAGTGTCAACAACGCCAAAGTCAGGGATGCCCATAGAATGCCGCCGGTCCCAAGCGTTGGAGTCGGCAAGCTGTCAGCGTAAAACCATCGATCGAGCGTACCTCCGACCCCGTAGATGAAGAACCCCAGGCCGAACATGCCGAAGACGATCGACGGAACTCCCGCGAGGTTGTGAACCGCCTGCGTGGCCAGGTTGAGCAACCAGCCCTTGCGGGCGTACTCCGTCATGTAGACGGCGGTGACGACACCCAGGGGCACGACCGCGAGGGTCATCAACAGGACCAGGAGCACCGTGCCGAACAGCGCCGGATAGATGCCGCCTTCGGTGTTGGCCTCCCTCGGTTCGGATACCAGGAACTCGACTCCGCGCCGCAATGTCTCCCAGATTCGGCCGGGAAAAGAAAGGGCGTTGGGAAATCCGACCTTGACAAGGTTTGCGAGCCCGACGTTCACCATGCCTCTGCCGGTATCGACGACCAGACCTCCGCGCTGAAGTTCCGTGTCGATGTCGGCGATTTTGCGATCCGTCCCGTCCATTCTTGGGAGTAATCGGGCTTCGGTTTTTTGCCGTCTGATTTCGAGATCGTCAATCTGTAGCCGGGTTTCGGGAGACCCTGCCCCGGCCGAGCGTTCTTTGAGGTCGAGTTCGTCCTCGATCAAGGTCAGTGGCCGTCGGATCTCCTCCCGTTCGTCGAGCAGCGCGCGACGTCGGCGTCGGAGGTCCTCGCCCCGCCGAAGCACGGCCCGAAGTGCGCGCATGTCGGAGGTGTCGACGGGCTGCCCGGAGCTGTCGGTGATTTCCGTCAGGAAACCAAAAACATCCCCGTACTCGGAACGCTCGATCCTGACGATCTCGGGATGGGAATGGAGGCTGGAAATCTCGGAGTCGTCAATCCAGCGAAAGTCCCGGCCGTCGATATCGCGCGAGCCGATCTTGAATTTCGTCCTCTCGCCTATTCCGGAGGGCATCACTTCTTTTTGCACGGCCGGCCCGATGACTCTCGTACCGTTGTTGAGGTTGACCTCGAGGATTTCGGCCGGCCAGAACCAGCCGAAGGCGTTGACGGCAACGATACCGATCAAGACCGCCAGCATCGCGAGTACGATGCCGGTCGCCAGGGCCGAAGCCCAGATGCCGGGCGAGGGTGACGGCGCACCGTGGATGTTAGCCACTGATCCTCCAACCGCTTCGAGGCACCGGCTCTTCGGTTTTGGCAGACTTCAGCGGTGTCGCTGTCCGGCTGAGAGCTGAGAGCTGACAGCCGAGCCTCTTGCAAAAAGGGCGAAACGAGGGGGCGCCACGAGCCGATTGATTTTTGCAAGAGGCTGAGCCGACAGCGAGCCGGCCGATCCGACGACGCCCTTGGTGGTTCCTGAACGTTTGGCCGGTTCTACTGAGCGCCATATTTCCTCCGCATGACGCGTCCGACCTGATCCGCCACCGTGGTCAAGACGAGGGTGAAACCGAAAAGGAGAAACCCGGTCAGAAAGAGCACCCGAAACAGGGTTCCCCCGACGGGCGCTTCGGGAATCTCAACGGCGATGGCCGCCGACATGGTTCGCATGCCGTTGAACGGGGAAAGGTCCAGTAGAGGTGTGTTTCCGGCTGCCATCAATACGATCATCGTCTCGCCGACCGCCCTGCCGAGCCCGAGGACCACTGCCGCGAAAACGCCGGCTGCTGCCGCCGGTAAGACGAGGCTTCGGGCGGTCTGCCAACGGGTCGCCCCCAGGGCCCGGGAGGCGTTGACCAGGGACCGGGGCACGGCTGAAAAGGCGTCTTCGGCGATGGTGAAGATCACCGGGATGACGGCAAATCCCAGGGCGATTCCGACGACCAGTGAATTGCGTTGGTCGTAGCGGAATCCCGCTGTCGTGAAGAGCCACCTGCTGAAATCACCACTGAAGAGGGAGTTCTCCAGAGGCTGAATCAACACCGCAACGAGACCCAGAACGACCACGGCGCCGAACAGGGGCACCAGCAATTCCGCAGCGCCGCCGAGGCGCCGCCGGGCGGGTGCAGGGAGCAGACGCCATATTCCCAAGGAGAGAACAACGGCGATCGGCAGCGACACCATCCCGGCAATGGCCCCGAGCAGGGCCTGTTCCAGTCGGGGGGCCAACCACAAGGCAGCGAGGAATCCGACGACGACC
>JBDLIO010000690.1:0-2287 GCA_039714865.1 Acidobacteriota bacterium
GAGAAAATCATCTTTGCGCACCTCAGCCACCCGGAGACCGAAGACCTCTCGGCCGGGCTTTCCTACATCCAACTCCGGCCCGATCGGGTCGCCATGCAAGACGCAACCGCACAGATGGCCCTGCTGCAGTTCATGCTCAGCGGGCGGAATGAGACCGCCGTTCCGTCGACCGTGCACTGCGACCACCTGATCCTGGCTCGCTCCGGAGCCGATGCTGACGTCGCCAACGCAATTTCGACCGGCGGAGAGGTCTATGACTTTCTCCAGTCGGCCTCGGCGCGCTACGGAATCGGCTTTTGGAAACCCGGCTCCGGCATCATTCACCAGGTCGTCCTGGAGAACTATGCCTTTCCGGGCGGATTGATGATCGGCACCGACTCCCACACCCCGAACGCCGGCGGCCTGGGAATGGTTGCCGTCGGCGTCGGCGGCGCCGACGCGGTCGATGTCATGGCCGGCTTCGACTGGGAGGTTCTGCAGCCGGAGATCGTGGGCGTCAAATTGACCGGAGCGCTCAGAGGTTGGGCCGCCCCCAAGGACGTCATCCTCAAGCTCCTGGACATCCTGACGGTCAAGGGCGGCACCAACAAGATCATCGAATATTTCGGGCCAGGCGTCGGGTCGATCTCGGCCACGGGCCGGGCGACCATCACCAACATGGGCGCGGAACTCGGGGCAACCACGTCGCTCTTTCCGTGCGACGAGCGCACTTTGAGCTACCTCGAAGCAACCCGGCGGCGGGCCCAGGCCACCCTCGCCAGGGCCAATGCCGATCTCCTCCAGGCCGATCCGGAGACCGTTGCCCAACCCGAGGCTCATTTTTCCCGGGTCGTCGAAATTGACCTCAGTACCCTCGAACCGCAACTGGTCGGACCGCACACCCCCGATATGGCCCACCCCGTTTCCCGGATGGCCGCAGACACCGCTGCCGGAACCTGGCCGGACACCCTCAGCGCCGCCTTGATCGGCTCGTGCACCAACTCCTCCTATGAGGACATCAGCCGTGCAGCCGACGTCGCCCGGCAGGCCCTGGCCCACGGCGCCGAGGTCAAGACCACACTGTGGGTGACGCCGGGGTCCGAACAGATTGAAGCCACCATCGAGCGGGACGGCCAGATGCAGGCTCTCCAGGACCTTGGGGCGATCGTGTTGGCCAACGCCTGCGGCCCCTGCATCGGTCAGTGGCAACGCAAGGAGGGCGACGGCGGGGGACGCAACTCCATCGTCTCGTCGTTCAACCGCAATTTCGCCAAACGCAACGACGGCAACCCCCAAACCCACAGTTTCATCGGCTCGCCCGAGATCACCCTCGCCTACGCCCTGGCCGGCCGTTTGTCCTTCAATCCCCTGACCGACGAGTTGGTGAAGGGTGATGGCTCGACCTTCCTGCTCGAGCCCCCGGCGCCTGCGCCCGACATCCCGCCTGAGGGCTTTGTCTTCAAGGCCGACGGATACGTCGCCCCACCCGAAGACACGGCGGGAATCAACGTCGAGGTCTCGCCGGACTCCAAACGACTGCAACTGCTGAAGCCCTTCCCTGCGTGGCATGGCCGAGACTTCGGCAACCTGCCCGTCCTGCTCAAGGCCAAGGGCAAATGCACCACTGACCACATCTCCCAGGCCGGACCCTGGCTCCGCTTCCGTGGCCATCTGGACAACATCTCCGACAATCTCTTTTTGAGCGCGGTCAACGCCTTTGCCGACCAACCCGGCCACGGCATCGATGTCAGAACAGGCGAGACAGTTGCTTTGCCGAAGCTCGCCCGCTCCTACTCCGAAAGAGGTCTGCATTGGATTGCCGTCGGCGACGAGAATTACGGCGAAGGCTCCTCACGCGAACACGCGGCGATGGAACCCCGCCACCTGGGCTGCGTCGCGGTCCTCGTGCGTTCCTTTGCCCGAATTCACGAAACAAACCTCAAAAAGCAGGGAGTCCTCCCCCTGGTCTTTGCCGAACCCGCCGATTACGACCGCATCCTCGTCGACGATCGAGTTGCGGTTACCGGCCTGGCCGACCTCGCGCCGGGTCGGTCTCTGACCGTCGAACTCCACCATGCCGACGGTACGACCGAGACCTTCGAGGCTACCCATTCCCTCAACTCGGAACAGATCGATTGGTTCAAGGCAGGTTCGGCGCTCAATGTCCTGCGGAGGATCTAACCCGACCTTCTCACCAGTGATCTACTACGGCGCGAAATACGCAGCGATCTTCAGCGTTTTCTTGAAATCGCTCAATCAACGTACCGTCGGGTACGCCTCATTCGCTCATTCTGCGAAAACACTGAAT
>JBDLIO010000691.1:0-2287 GCA_039714865.1 Acidobacteriota bacterium
GAACTGCACATCGGCGAGGACCCGGTGCCGATCGTCATCCGTTCGTCGGCCGGTGAAACGACGGCCGCGGAGGACCTCCAGGGACTGGACGTGGCACGTCCGGCCGGCGGGGCTGTGCCTCTGGCCCAGGTGGCCCGGATCGAGGCTGACTGGCGCCCGGCAGCAATCAAGCATCGGAACCGCAGGCGGATGGTGACGGTATCGTCCCAGTTGGCTGAGGGTTTTACGTTCTCCGACGTATTGCAGGCCTTCGGGCCGCGACTCGAGGCACTGGAACTTCCGGAAGGTGTGACGGTCGGTCTTGGCGGTGATGCCGAAGGCTCGAATGAGGCCAATGCCGCCATGGTCCGCACCATGCCGATCGGTATCTTGATCTTGCTGGGCGTGCTCCTGGCGGAGTTCAACTCCTTTCGCCGGGTGATGATCATTCTGGTCACGGTTCCCCTCGCTGCGGCGGGCGTCATCCCAGGTCTGCTGATCAGCGGTCAGCCTTTCGGTTTCATGTCCTTGCTCGGCGTCATCGCCCTGGTCGGCATCGTCGTCAACAACGCCATTGTGCTGCTGGAGGTCGTCGACGGCAGGCGCAGGGAAGGTGCGACAGTCGATGAAGCACTGGGCGACGCGGTGGTGCTGCGGATCCGTCCGATTCTCTTGACGACTGCAACGACGGTGGCGGGTTTGCTGCCTCTGGCCCTCTCTTCCTCAACCCTGTGGCCTCCCCTGGCCTCGGCGATGATCTCGGGGCTTTTGGCCTCGACCCTGTTGACGCTGGTGGTCGTGCCGGCCCTGTATCGGGTGCTTTTTTCAGGCAATCGTGGTGCAACGGGAGTGCGCTTCGCGTCCCAGGCGGCTGCTGCAGGGCTGTTGCTCATGGTCCCAACGTCGCCGCTGATGGCTTCGGATCGTGCCGTGACCCTGGAAGAAAGCATGCGCCTGGCCGGGCGCCGGCCGGCCGCCGAGGCGGCCCGACTGCAAGCCGAAGCGGTTGCCCAGGGGGCGCACGCCGAGAGACGCCTGTCGTACCTGCCGATGGTTGGCGCGTCGGTTTCGGCGTCGGACCGAAACCGTGATCTCGCACTGA
The DNA here is from genome assembly GCA_039714865.1 of Acidobacteriota bacterium. Lineage (GTDB taxonomy): Bacteria > Acidobacteriota > Thermoanaerobaculia > Thermoanaerobaculales > Sulfomarinibacteraceae > DAOWGJ01. Next base: position 1,082 of record JBDLIO010000691.1, read on the forward strand.
CCACTCCCCTGGGTCAGTTCGAACTTGGCGTGAGCCGGGCCAACAGCGCAGGTGTCGAGGTGGTGCAGCCGCTTTTCGATCCTGCTCGCCACCTCTACGCCAACCCGGCGAGCCGGGCCGAGAGCGAGGCGGCCGGTCTGGTTGCAGATCGGACCCGGCAGGAACTGGCGGCCGTTGGAGGCTTGGCCCATCTCCGGGCCCTCGACCTCGAGGCCCGACTCCGCAGTACCGTGGCCTTCGTCAAGAGCCTCGAAGCACGTCTGCTCGATACCGAAGCACGGGTTGATGCAGGGCGTGCCCTCGAGGCCGACGCCCTGAAAATCCGGCTTGCGTTGGAACGGGCCCAACTGGAGTTCGAGGCTCTCGAGCAGGCGCGGAGGGTAGCCTCGGCCGATCTTGGTCGATCTGTGGGTCTCGACGGGCCTGCGTCGGCCTTGGGCGTCGATTCCTGGGTTGATCGACCAGCGCCGCCATTCGAGATACTGATCGACAGTGCGCTCGAGAGCAGGGCGGACCTCGGCGCCCTTGCCGGCTCAGCCGAGGCACTGGCATTGCGTCGCTCCGCGGTCAAGGCGGAAGCCTTGCCCAGCTTCAATGCGAGTGTTGCATGGTCGTGGACCGACGGCTCGCCCTACTCCGTGGACAGCTGGGCCGAGGGCGCCCTGAGCCTCAACTGGAAGGTCTTCGCGGCGGGAACTCGTGCTCCGAGGGTTCGGGCGCTTCAAGCTGAACAGGAGGCGACCGAGCGCCAACTGCTCGAAGCGCGACGTGCGGTCGAGGTGGAGATCCGATCGGTTCTCGCCGCGTTGAAGACGGCGCGCTCGGCCGTCGGCGTCAGCGAAAGGGGCGTCGAGCAGGCAACGGAGAACCTCAGGGTCGAGCGCGAACGCCATGTCGCCGGACGCATCACCACCAATGACCTCCTGGTCGCCGAGGCTGAACTGAGGGAGCAGCGCACTCTGTTTCGGCTTGCGCACGTCGAGGTTGTCCGTTCGTGGATCAATCTCTGGTTGGCCACGGGGGAGAGGGATTTGGGTGTGCTGTTTGGGTAGCTACCGCCACCGGGGCCGCGAGCCAAGGAGCCGGACGATGGCATCCAAAAGCTTGCTTTCGAGGGCCATCGTCCTGGTCACCTTCAGCGAGCAGTTCGAGCGCACGACCTACGAATTCGGCGCCGTTCCGAAGAGGAAGGTGGCATCCCCGGTG
>JBDLIO010000692.1:0-2270 GCA_039714865.1 Acidobacteriota bacterium
CCATCGGTGTGATGTCAAATGGGTTCTTGACGTCGACCAGGCCATCCAGTTTGAACTGGACCAGGGTCTCCTCCAGGCGCCTGCGGGTGTCGCCGACAAATGGATGGAGGGTGACCTCGGCCCGGCCGACCCTGATCGCGTCGGCCATGCCGACGGCTTCGAATCCCGCATTGGAGATGGCGGCGACCCGGCGGCCCGTTACCGACAGGCCACGGAAACGGGTACACAGACGCAGGAGATCGGAGAACTCGTTGAAGTCCTTGGCCACCCACGCGCCGGCCTCTTCCAGTGCCGCTTCGCAGACGGCGTAGTCGCCCGCGACAGAAGCTGTGTGCCCGGCCGTGGCGGAGCGACCCTCAGAGGTCCGCCCGGCCTTGTAGAAGACGACATCCTTGCCCAGAGCCACGGTCTCCTTGACCGCGCGGGCAAATTCCAGACCGTCACCCCGCTGAAAGCCTTCCATGTAGACGGCAAAGACCTCGATTCGGGGGTCGTCTTTGATGAAGGTCAGAAGATCAGAGGCGGTGACGTCGATTTGATTACCGATTGAAAGAGCAAACGCCGGATCAAACCACGGCATGCGGCTCAGGTTGGCGATGATGAAAGCGCCGGATTGTGAGAGAAAACAGGTGTTGCGGGGATGGTCGCCCCGACTCTTTGGGAGCTTGGTCTCCGGAATGAACATCGTGTCGTAGCGGCCGGGATGCGAGATCACGCCCAGGGAGTTGCCGCCGATGAAGATCGGGCCGCCGCTGTCCGTCTGGTGGGCCGATTGAATCCGTTGTTCAAGGACCCTTGCCAGCCCCTCGCTGCCTTCTTTCTCACCGAGACCTCCGGGGATCAGGATGACCGCCTCGGCTTTGTCGTGGTCCAGCAGTTCGTCGATGACGCCCGGCACCTGGTCGGCGCCGACAGCGACAACGAAGAGGTCGACTTTCTCCGGGAGGTCGGCCACCGAGGCGACGCAGGGGACGCCGTCGATCTCGTCAATGCCAGGTCGGATGATTGTGATTCGGCTGGGGTCGAAGCCCCCGCCGACGATGTTGCCCAGCACGATCCGGCCCATATTCATGCCGTTGGCCGAGACGCCGATGATGGCCGCTGATTTCGGTTCCAGTAGGCTCTTGATCTTGTGGATCGGCCGGGCCTGTGCCGGTTTGCAGGCAGGAGTGAAGGCGCACAGTCCATCCAGAGGCGCCAATCGGGCGCCGACGACGGAAAAGGGGTTGACCTCGAACTCCTGAATATGGAACCGGGCCTCCGTGTTGTTCTCCGAGAAATGGTTGGCCAGCTGGATAAAGGCTTCGAAGCACTCCTCGAGGATGGCGTCCGACACCAAACGGCGTGATCCTCTCATCAAGCCGGAAAGGCGCTGGTAACTCAGCGTGCGTTTGAACAGTTCCAGGAATTCGGCGCCGTTGACCAGACCCGTCGGGGCGATTGCGACCGCCGCTCCCTTGCGGGTTTCGCGCGCCAGGATTTCCATTTCAACCCCGCCGAGGCCCGCCGAGATGATCGGGCCGAATTCGTCGGTGTTTCGAATGCCGACGAAGAGTTCGGTTGCAAAACCCTGGGAGTCCGCCTCCATGAAACGACACATCAAGATTCCGACGAGGCGCTTTTCCAGCCGTGCCTCGAGACCGGCGCTCGACAGGCCCCGGAGGTCCGGGGGGATCTCCCCCTGGTGGGCGGTGAGGTAACCGGAATATGTTTTTGGGACCTGGTGGACCATCAACTCATGAGTGGCCTCGACCGCTCCCATTTCCTTGGCGATGATGCGAACACCCTTGGCCTCGGTTTTGTGGGTGATGTCGGGCGAGACGACTTTCAATACGACCTTGTCCCCGGGGACAGCTTCGAGATCGCCGGGTGTCGGATGGGCATCGGCCGGTATCAGGGTATGTTCCGGCGCGGCTTCGGCGCCGATTCCTTCCAATAACCGGTAGCACTCGTGCTCAAGCAGGACCGAGCGTCCGGCGCCGTGCGCTGAACGAAAGAGATTCTCGATGACGTCAAAGTTGATGGGAGCCATGGGGTCCTCCAGGGAGCTGTCAGCTATCAACGGGCGGGGATAAACCCCACCCAAAGAAACACGTAGGGGCGGGGTTTATCCCCGCCCGAATACCTCTGGCTTCTACAGTCAACCAATGCGTTAGCCCTCGGCACAGACGTCCGAGCCGCTTTCCAAGATTGTGCCGAGCAAGGCCTCGTCACTGCCGAGCCGATCGACCCACGCCGGCGCCAGATCGACAGCCATTGTCTCAGGCTTG
>JBDLIO010000693.1:0-2264 GCA_039714865.1 Acidobacteriota bacterium
AAAGGTCGAAGGGGTCAAAGAGGTCGAAGGGGTCAAAGAGGTCGAAAAGGTCGAAGGGGTCAAAAGGGTCGAAACGGACTTCGATGCTGATGTCTCCAGTTTCAAGTTCCCGGTTTCGAGTTTCCAACCTGCAATGCATCGGCAGCTTTTCGATACATGGATCTTCGAATTCGCCTGGCCTGTCGTATTTTTTGTGAACCGAAGGGAAGGGCGAGCGTCATGGCGAATAGGCGGAGTCTGGCGCCGGTGGACATGACCGCCAGAGCTCTCCGGGCGGCCTTCGGCCCCTCGTTGATTTCGACGAAACGCAGGATGTCGGACCAGAGGTGTTCGGGATTGGCAGGACCTGTCGCGCCGGCGCTTGATCCTATTGTGGCGCCATGGTGGTGGGTGACGATGAATTGTGGGATCAAAGTGATCCTGCAACCCGCCCTTGAGGCTCTGCGGCACAGATCCAGGTCCTGGCCGTAAAAGCGGTAATGCTCGTCCAGCGGGCCGAGATCGTTCCAGACCTGCCGTCTGAGGGCCATCGCAGCGCCGGTCACCCAGTCAACCGGCCCGTCCCCTGGAGACCCGGGCGTTCTGAAACGGCGATAGAAGGGGAGTGTGCCTGCGAAGACGGCGATGCCGCTGGTCAACGCAAAGAGCCAAGGCAGGGACGGAAAGCTCCCGCCACTCCACTGGGGTGACCCGTCGGGATACTGCAGCACCGCCCCTGCGATACCGAGGCGGTCGTCGCTTGCGAAGGCATCAAACATCGGCGGGAGCGACCCTGGAGTCAGGGCGGCATCGCTATTGAGCAGGAGCAGGATCCGCCCTCGGGCCCAGGCCAGACCTCGGTTGGCCGATGCCGAAAACCCCGTCGAGGTCTCGTTTCGAAGGACGATAACCTCCGGCCACCGTTCGGCCAGGGCCCGGGACGTGCCGTCTGAGGATCCGTCGTCGACGACGATGATCTCCGTGTCATGCGGGGCCTCGGCCTTGACCGAAGCAACGGCCTCCAACGCCAACTCCCGTGTGTTGTGAGTTGGGATTACAACGGAGAGGTTGGGTAGGGAAGGTGAATCTGGCATCAAGGCTCCCATTGTACTCATCTCTCCTGCGCGAAGCGCCATCGGATCTGTGTGTGTGCAAAGTCGGCTGCAAATCCGCCTTATAGTCCGAGGATTCGATCCAGGGGCCGGTATGGGACACACACAGATCCGTTCGTGTAGAATCCGCCGATGATCGAGAGTTCGAGTACCGTCCTTGTCAACAGGGCTGAACATCAAGTCGGCACGCTCGAGGAACTGCGGGACCTGGCTCGGCACAGTCATTTGTTGGCCAGCCTTGTCAAGAGGGATCTGACCGTTCGCTACAAGCGGTCAGTCATTGGTTTCTTCTGGACGATGCTCAACCCCCTCCTGCTGATGATCATCCTGACGGTTGTCTTCTCAGCGCTTTTCCGCTTTGAGGGTATCGAACCGTACGCTGTCTACTTCCTGTCCGAGTATCTGGTCTTCGGTTTTTTCTCGCAGACCACCGTGACCTCGATGACCAGCCTGTCGTGGAACGGGGGCCTGATGAAAAAGGTCCGGGTGCCGAAGTCGATCTTCGCCATCTCGACGACGATCTCCGGACTGGTCAATCTCTGCCTCGCCTACATTCCGCTGTTCATCATCATGGTGGTGCTTGACGCGCCGATTCGTCCGGCCGTGTTCTTCTTGCCGGTTGCTTTCTTGATCATCGGAGTCTTCACGCTCGGCGTGTCCTTTTTGTTGTCGGCGTTGGCGGTGTATTTCGAGGATGTCTCCCACATGTACCAGGTGGCCACCATCGGTCTGATGTACATGACGCCGATCATCTACCCGATCCAGATTATTCCGATGAAGTTCCTGTGGCTCGTGCGGGCCAACCCGTTGACTCACCTTTTCAAGCTGGCCAGGGATCCCATCTATCTCGGCCAGCTCCCGGCCGCTCATGTCATCCAGGCCAGCGTCATTTCCGCAGTCGTCGCCCTGGTCATCGGTTGGCTGGTATTTCACCGGCTTTCCAGAAATTTCTACCACCACCTGTGAGGCGCCGTGAACGAATCCTCGATTGAATTTCGGAACGTTTCCTTGGACTTCAAGCTCTCGAACGAAGGCGGTATCAACTCGTTCAAGGAGTGGGCCATTCGGTGTGTCACGCGGAAGCTGAGTTACCGGACGATGCTGGCCCTGGATAACCTGACCTCCGATATTCCGAGTGGCGCAACTTTGGGTGTCATCGGCCACAACGGCGCG
>JBDLIO010000694.1:0-2262 GCA_039714865.1 Acidobacteriota bacterium
CCGCCAGGAGAAGACCGGCAGCCAGCCCGGCCCCAGGGCCCCACCTTCGGCGCGCGGACCAGGCCAGGAGTGCGGCGCACAGGGCTGCCGCGATGGCAGACGGAAGCCGTGCCGCCCACGGTGAGACGCCGAAAACCCGGAAACTCCCAGCGGTGGCCCAATAGATCAGAATCGGCTTGTCGTAGCGGGGTTGTCCGCCGAATGTAGGGACTACCCAGTCTCGATTGAGGGACATCTCTCGTGACGCCTGGGCGAATCGGGCCTCGTCGCCGTTGAGGATCGGTGAGAGACCGATGCCGGAGGTAAGGCAGATCAGGACGAGAAGGCCGATGACGCAAGCCTCTAGGGCTGGAGAGGAGCCGGCCTTGAAAGATCGGAGAATTCCAAACATCGCTGTCATCCTACAGCGACCCTGAGAAAACCGGTTCTTGCTGAAATTTCAAGAACGTCCAACGCTCAACGTCCAATACCAACTTTGAAGTTCGCGCCCGAAGGCTCATGGGAACGGGACGGTAACGGTCGATACTGAGAGGTGAGCATCGAACGCTCGGAAACTCGCGTTCGCAATGATCCGACCCCTTTCGCACCGAGAGTCGTCGGCCAAATACTCAGTGACCTTAAACGCGTCTTTCGACGTTGGACGTTGGACGTTGAGCGTTGGACGTTCGGCTGACAGCGCGACTTATCCTCCCTTTGCTTCGAATTTTCGAAGCAGATCGAGGATAAGTCGCTAAACCTCGAACCTACCCCCGGTTGAAAAGGACTGCAGGGTCTCGCCCATGACGCTCTTGAGGACGGCGAAGGCTTTTTCGCCGGTGCAATGCCCTGAGAAAACCGTTGTGATCGAACGGTCCAACATCTCCCGGCCGATTGTCTCGACCTCCGGCCGGGTTCCGGCCATGGACTTGAGCAGGGGATTGCCTATCAGGTGGAAGCCCCCAAAGACCGCCTTGACCGGCAGGTCTGGGAATCGTGCAATCGCGGCATCGACCATATTGAGGATGCCTGAGTGCGAACACCCGGTAAAGACGGTCAGACCGTCGGGTTTCCGGATGACCATCTCGAGTTCGTGATCGAAAGGATCCGGGATCAGCTGACCATCACGCTTGACCCAGAGGTGGCCGTTGCCTTTGGGCCGGGGGTGCCGTCCCGTGAGATCCGTCAGGAGGACGACGTCAGGAGTGATCTCCACGGGGTTGTTGATCATCACGAAGCGATCGGCATGGCGTTCGAAAAGGTCGACGTCGATGCCGATGAAACGTCTCAGAAATCCGAATGCCTTGAAGGTGTGCCCTTGGTCTGGGCATGCGCGCAAATAGACCTTGGCGTGGTTGTTGACCTCGAGGAACCGCGCCAATCCGCCGCCGTGATCGAAGTGGTGGTGGGAGAGCACGGCAACGGTGACTGCACCGATGTCGATTCCCATCTTCTCTGCATTATCGGCAAAGACGCCGGAGGTGCCTGTGTCGAACAGTATGTTCTGGCCGTTGTTCTCGATGTGGAGTGACAGCCCAAACTCCGGCGACAGATCCTTCCGGTCATCGGAGCCGCTGTTTTCGACCAGAACTGAGATCCGCATGATGCCCCCCAGATCCAATAGTAACGGGTCCGGAATGTGTCATGCTGTCCGGAAAGGTGAGGCGTGGGAAATAAAAAGCAGGCCCTGAAGGACCTGCCTACAAGGTGCCGAGTCCCTTGCGGTCGCCTTGAAAAATCTATCGGCTCTTGAAAATACTGGCCAACTGCTCCCTGGTGTGGGACCCCAGTGTCTTCTGCATCTCGGCGATGGTCGAAGGACGTTCGTGGCCGGACTTGGCGGCGTGTAACCGCTCCAACTCCTGGTCCTGGGCCTCGTGCCAGTCACGCACCCCTGTCAGGACGTCCTGGCGGGAAATAGTGCCGACCAGTCGACCGTTTTCGACAACCGGCAGGCTGACGAAGTTGCATGTGATGAATTCGGCGGCAGTGGCCAGGAGGTCCATGTCGGGTCTGACGGTATGAATCAATGGGGACATGTGGTCGCCGACGGTTCCTCCGGCGATCTGTTCATTGGCCCATCGGCAGATTGTCCGAAGGCAGTCCTTTTCGCTGAGAATACCTACAACGTGCCTGTCGTCATCGATGACCGGGATCGCCGGGAAGTGTTCTCCAATCAACAGGCGCATCGCCCGCCGCATATCATCGTTGACCTTGAGCGTCTTTTTGGTGACCTTCATACATTTCCGAACGGTGGGAACGTCAACCATCACAACCCCCTGCGCA
>JBDLIO010000695.1:0-2261 GCA_039714865.1 Acidobacteriota bacterium
TATTCTTTCGATTACGGGAGGCCCGGGGACAAGAAACATTACGAGGATCGTCGGGGTGGCCACGGTGCTGGTCCTTTTGGCATTCGGCGGGACAGGCGCTTCGCAGCCCGATCCCCAGGGACCGGATGCTGACGATCCCATCAGGGTTCACATCAAGCCTCTTCCCGAAGGCGTCGGCCGGGTATTCCTGACAAGCACGCCCGACGGTCGCCGCCAGTTTGAGCTGGTCCACATCGACGGCACGGTTGAACGGCTCAGCTCGGAGGCCTTTGCCGACAGGCTCGTCACCAGCCAGTCGGGCAAACCATGGTATTTCATGCTGCTGAACATTACGTCGCCAATCGGTTTCGCATGGGTTCTCTTGGGCCTGCTGGGCCAGGTGCTTTTCACCGGCCGCATGGTCCTGCAGTGGTTGACCAGCGAAAAAGCCAGGCGCTCAGTCGTCCCGGTCGGCTTTTGGTGGATGAGCCTGGCCGGCGCCTCCATGCTGTTGATCTACTTCCTCTGGAGGCGTGACATCGTCGGCGTTCTGGGCCAGTCGGCCGGATGGTTGATTTATGTGAGGAATCTTTGGCTGATCTACTGCAATTCGTCCGACGAATTGCAAGGGATCACCACCTGATGTGCGGCATCACCGGATGGGTCGGCGATCCCCCGAAGGACACAGCCGTCGTCGAGAGGATGACCGCACTGCTCCACCATCGCGGCCCGGACGACAGGGGAATTTACACCTCACCCTCGGCACAGCTCGGCCACACCCGCCTGTCCATTCTCGACCTGAGCCACGCGGGCCACCAACCGATGATCCTTGGCGACCACGTTCTGACCTACAACGGGGAGATCTACAATTTTCAGGAATTGAGAAACCGACTCGAAGGCCCATTCTTCTCCAATACCGACACCGAGGTTCTGCTCCACCTCTATAGACTTCACGGCGACGCCTGCGTCCACCATCTCAGAGGCATGTTCGCCTTTGCCATCTGGGACACACGCCGGCGTCGGCTTTTTGCCGCCCGGGATCGTCTGGGGATCAAGCCTTTCTTCTATCGCAATACACCAGACGGCCTGGCCTTTGCCTCGGAACTGAAGAGTCTGCTGGAACTGGGCCGGCCGTCGGTCGAAGACACGGCCATCAGTGACTACCTGACCTATCGCTACATCCCGACGCCCAACACGGTCTTCTCGGGAATCCACAAACTGCCCCCGGCTCACACACTGGTATGGGAGGACGGGCGAACGACGATCACGCCCTACTGGACGCCTTCCGCCGAACAGACGATTGACGATGCCGGTCAGGCGCTCGAGCAACTGGATGAACTGTTGGGCCGGGTCATTCCGGAACACAGTATCGCCGATGTGCCGGTTGGCGTCTTTCTCTCGGGTGGGATCGATTCGGCGATGACCGCCTCCTACCTCGAAAAGCCCATGACCATCACTCTGGGTTCCGAGGTCCCCCACCGTAACGAGGCGCCGGCGGCCCTTCAGGTTGCGCGCCACCTGGGCACCCGCCACATCGAGCACTCCACCGGCGCCCCAAGCCTCGACGCCGCCCTTGACGCCATGCCCCGGCTCTTCGACGAACCGATGGCCGACAGCGGTGCGTGGGCCACATACACGGTCTCCAAGATCGCCCGGCCCCACGTCACCGTCGCCCTGACCGGTGAGGGCGGCGACGAGTTGTTCCTGGGTTACAAGCGCCACGGACTCCAGGCCTCGCAACGCCTGACGACTCTCACCCGGATCCTCGCCCACCTTGTGCCGCCCTTGACCGACACCGGACGCTCTCTCGAACGGCGGGGCCTGACCGGATTCGAACGATATGCCGAACTCTCGTCATCCTTCACCCGCCGACAAAAACGGGCCATCCTCTCGCCGCTCCTCTCAGGCGGCGACAGAGACGACCTCTGGTATTTCCGGCAACACTGGCGGGAAGATCTGGGGCCGCTCCAACAGGCCCGGTGGCTGGACCTTCACACCTACTTGCCCGACACCCTGCTGACCAAGGTCGACCGGGCCGGCATGGCCCACTCGCTCGAGATCCGACCGCCGTTGCTCGACCACCGTCTTGTCGAATTCGCCCTGTCTCTCCACCCAGGCCTGCTGCGAAGCGCCGATGGAGCAAAGGGCAAGTTGATCCTGCGTTCCTTGATGGAAGAGCGACTGCCTCCAGGCCACCTCGACAGACCGAAGATCGGCTTCAACCTGCCCATTCGGCGCTGGGTCCGCTCCAGACCCGAGATCTTCAGAAGCGCACTGGACCG
>JBDLIO010000696.1:0-2257 GCA_039714865.1 Acidobacteriota bacterium
TCCCGGAAGATGACTTCAGCATGTTTGATCTTTTCGAGTCTGATCAACTGGGCCAAGGCGATCAACTGGTCGTCACTGAAGTGATGGAACAGGCCCATGGCCCTGAGTTCATTGGCCCGCTCGAGGAGGTTCGTCTGCCCGGATTGGGCCGGAGTTCGGGTGTTGTACCGCCGACGGGCCCGGGAGGAGGAAAAGACCCGAGCCTGGCTGAGGGCGACGTGGTCGCAGGCCTTTTGCAGTGCTGCCGTGCGCGCCTGGATCAGGGCATCGACGGCTTTGGGCTCCAGGGCACACAGTCTGACCAGGGTGTCGACCCGTCGTTTTTCCTGGGCCTGTTCGTGTTCGGTCCGTGAGGCTGCCAGCAGCATGGCGTCGATGGCATTGTCCAGCGCGGTTTCAAACTGTTCGTTTTCCAGTGCGCATCGGGAGGTCTCGACCGCCAGTCGGTAGTCCAGGGGGTTGAGCCGCCGGGATTGGGTGAACTCCTGCAGGGCGGTTTCCGCTTCGTCGTGGCGGAGGTGCAGGAAGCCGGCTGTGGTGAAGGGCAGATAGCTGAAGGGCATCCTCAACTTGGCCATGTCGATCATCTCGACGGCTCGCCCGTACTCGCCCCTGTTCTCGAGGATGTGGGCCATGCCCAGGGCGTGGGACGCCTCCAGGTTGCGCCGCTTGAATTCGCGGTCAAAGTCCTCGAGGCCCCCGTCTCCCCGAACCTCCTGGGCCTCCCGGCGGAGCGAGGCGCCCTTCGGCGACAGCTTCGCGGCGATCTCCAGGAGTTCGGCTGCCTCGGACGGACGGCGCAAGGTGCGCAGACGACGACCCAGCGCGACCAGGCGCTCTACAAGGGACGGGTGAGGATGAATCCGTTCAGTCATAATCCTGACTGATGATTTTATCGCAAACTTCGCCAACGCGATACTCGGGAGTCCCCCATCCCGGCCGATGGACGAAACCCTCACGCCGGTCCCGAGTACAATAACGCGGTTATGAATACTGCTCGAGTCCATGTTTGGGCCTTCATTGTTTTGATGCTTCTTGCGGGAACCGGAAGATCAGCGGTCGCCGGAATTGAGGTGATCACGCCTGCCGAGGTCAAGCCTGGAGACCGGGGCGTCTGCATCACCGAGATCGAGGGCGGCCGGCTGGTCGAGATCCCGGTGACAATTCTCGGCGTGGTCGGGGCCAGTCAGCCGGAGGGTGAGATGGTCCTGATTCGTCTGGAGGATCCGCGGTTCGAGGCCACCGGTGTCGCGGCCGGCATGAGCGGGTCCCCCGTCACCGTTGACGGCCGACTGCTGGGGGCTCTGGCATTCGGCTGGCAATTTGCCACCGAGCCGATCGCGGGGGTGACCCCGTTCACCCGGATGCAGGGGCTGGGCGATGCCGGCACAGACATCGGATTTGAGGCCGGCTCGACCCGTCCCGCCTTGCTTGAATTGGCGATGGCCCATCACGAAGGGCGTCTGGTGGAAAGCGTGCTGGACTGGTTGTTGCCTGGAGGCGCCGACGAACAGCAGGCTCTGCCCCTGGTGATGGCGTCCGGAGGGCCGGCCTTTGCGACGGCCGGACGCGGCTGGACTGCTGACGTTTGGCAGCGGCTGGGCTGGGTGACTGCGCCTGGCGGCGGAGCCGCAGCAGATGTTTCCACCGGAGAGCTCATGCCAGGATCGATGATTGCCGGCGTCCTGGTCAGGGGAGATGCGTCCCTTTCGGCCGGCGGAACGGTCACGGCGGTCGGTGACGGCCAGGTTTGGGCCTTCGGCCACCCCTTCCTGGGGGCGGGTGACGTGTTGATGCCGATGGCCCGGGCCTCGGTGGTGACGATTCTCCCCAGCCTGGCGAACTCCTTCAAGATGTTCAACGCCGGTGAGATCATCGGCACCTTGCGCTCGGATCGGCGGCACGGGGTGTGGGGAACGATGGGCCCGGCGCCCGAGATGCTCCCTCTGGACATTCGTATTGGGCCACGCTCCTATCACTTCGAGGTGCTGCGTCACCGTGTGTTGACGCCGCTGTTGACTGGAGTCCTCGTCATCGGATCGCACCAGACCCGGGGTCGCAGCTTCGGACTGCAGAGTGTCGACCTGCACATCGAGGTCGGCCTCGAGGACGGCAAGAGCCTGGTTCTCGACCAGGTCTTCGACGGGGTTGACGCGCCCAGCCAGGCAGCGGCCTGGACCTCGGCCGTTGTCGGATACCTGGCGGCATCGCCTTTTGCCTCCGATGACATCCGGGCAGTCGAGGTCAAGCTGGACTC
>JBDLIO010000697.1:0-2256 GCA_039714865.1 Acidobacteriota bacterium
AAGCGTGGCTGCCGGAGCGGATCCCACGGCCGGAGCCAGCCTCGATCCGGAGGCGGTTTCGGCGGACTTGCTCGAGGGTGGCGACCCACGCTCCGAGGGCGAAGGCCCTGGGCTCTCCGGTGCGCCCCTGCTCATCCTGCTTGCGGTCGTCGGCCTCGGCCTCGCCACCGCGCTGGTGACGGTCCTCTTCGCACGCCTGAGCAGGCGCACCTGAGCACTCGGCGGTGCCTGCTGGCACCGCGGCCCCGCGAGCGTGGTACGGAACTCCCATATGAGGAGTTGTGAGGTTCGCGCAGCATGCATGCCCCGGACGGGCCACCGTCCCACCCGACTCTGCTGCCATGACCACCCTCCCGACCGCCACCTCGCTGCCCATCACCAAGGCTGCCCGCATGCTCGGCGTCCATCCCAACACGCTGCGCGCCTGGGCCGACCAGGGCCGCATCCGCTGCCTCCGCGTCAACAGCCGTGGCGACCGGCGCTTCCTCATCGAGGATCTGCGCGACTTCATGGCCGAGGCCGAGCCGGCCCCCACGGCCGACCCCAAGGCCCAGATCGAATCGATCGCCCGGCTGGGCACCCGCCTCAACCACCTGGTCTCCGCGGCCGACATCGGCACCGCCATCTGCCACGGGCTGCGCGAGGTCATCGAGTACCACAACGTGCGCGTCTACCGGATCTATGACGACGAGGTCGTGCCCGTGGCCTGGCACGGCGAGCTCGGCGCCTACACCGACGAAGAGGGCGAGCAGCTGCGCCTGCGGGTGGGGGAAGGCATCACCGGCTGGGTCGCCGAGCACGGCGAATCGGCCTACCTGCCTGACGCCATGGCCGACCCGCGCGGCTCGCACGTGCCCGGGACCGAGGAGGAGCTGGCCGAGTCGCTGCTGCTGGTGCCGATGCTCTACGAGGACGAGGTCATCGGCGTCATCGTGCTGGCCAAGCTCGGGCTCGCCCGCTTCTCACCCGTCCTCTTCATACGTCTGAACGGTATGAATAGGAAAGGGAACCAACTTGACCCTGATCGCCAAATGGACTGCCGCCGAATAGAAAGGGGACAACCCGAAAAGGACCATCCCCCTCAGATGTGGCCATTGCGAGACTGTCGAGGCGAAATGTTTGCGGGCCGCCATCGTGATTCCCGACATGCCCGAGTAGTCGGAACTCCAGACGAACGGGAGCCCGGCGGCCATTTCGGCTGTCAGAACTTCTTCGATTCTGGTAATGGTTGCCCGGGTCGTCGCCTCGCTGACATATCCCTTCGGACGAGTACAAATGATCTGCTGTCCGATCAGCGTCAGATTGAAATGATGGTCACCACCAAGAGGAACGTCGGTCCACTCCGGCCGAATCTGGACCGGCCGCCGGGAATATACGCACGACGCCTTTCCCGAAGATCCGGCTGAGCTGTCTCCTCGAACCACGCCGGCGCCTCCATTCGAGGTCGATTCTCTGATCAACCTCGAAACTTCCGTTGAGTGTACTCGATCAGTTCACGGTGAACCGACGGTGAGCCGGCTCTTCTGGTAACTGGCCTGCCGGGTAACCTGGTCCATCAGACCGATGGAGACCCTGAAGGTCCCATTTGTCATCAAAAGACTGGTGTCGACACGAAACCGGAGCTTCCGGACCTGCTCGTAGGAATCAGCAGGGATCCTGATCTCGTGTTCCTCCCGAACGGTATCCGACCTTTTTCCGTCGGCGTCACGGGCGGCAATGAACAGCACCACCCTGCCGACATAATCCTCACCCTCCGGCAACAAGGCAACAGACTCAATCGGAAAGAGGAGGGACACCGGAACTCCCCAGAACTCCCCGGTCGCGGGCGTCGCCGCACCGGTCCGGACCTCAAGCTCCATGGGGTTCTCGTCAAGGTCGTGAATCAGGCCGGCCAACACCCTCTCCTGGACCCGTGTCTCGACCGCTTTTTCGACCCAGGTATCTCGAAAACGGAGGTTCATGTCCGGATGGCCGGGGAGCGTGACCTTCAGCCTGTGGACCTTGTCGAGTCCGGCTTGAACCAATCGATAGCCAAGCGAGTAGTAGCTGTAGAGATCTCTCTCGATCCGTTTGAAACCCTCCTCGAAGTTGTTGGTCTTGACGATCGCCATGCCGCCGGTCCCTTTGGCCAGGAAGCGAAGGCTGCCGAGAAAAGAGTCGGCCCCGAGGGTGCTGACCACCGGATTCCGGTTTGAACGGTACTCACTGGCCGACATGCCGACGGCTTCCAACCCGCCGGCGCCGACGGTGTAGAAA
>JBDLIO010000698.1:0-2237 GCA_039714865.1 Acidobacteriota bacterium
CGGGGCATGGTCAACGTCCACCCCAGTTTGCTTCCGAGGCACCGAGGGCCGTCGCCGATTCAGTGGGCTTTGGTCAGCGGGGACCGGAGGACCGGCGTATCGACCATGCTCCTTGACGAGGGCCAGGACACGGGCCCGATCCTGCTCCAGGAGACTGTTGATATTGATCCTCACGAGACCGCCGAGGACTTGTCGCCTCGTTTGGCCTTGATCGGCGCCCGGCTGTTGGTCAAGACCCTGGACGAGATGGGAAAGGGCGCCCTCGAACCTCGGCCGCAACCGGAAGACGGCGTTACGGAGACCCCGATGCTCAGGCGGGAGTTTGCGAAGATCGAATGGTCCCGTCCGGCACGGGTTCTGGTCAATCGTCTTCGCGGTTTCACCCCCTGGCCGGGGCTCTACACGAACTTCAGGAAGGACCGGCTGAAGATTTTCGGGCTCGAGGTTGTTGAAGCGCCGCCACCGGGTTTTGAGAGTCCGGGGGAGATTCTGTCGGCTGACCAGTCCGGCATCGTCGTTCGATGCGGGAAAAACACGGCAGCCCGAATCACCGAGGTCCAGCGCGAAGGCCGCCGCCGGATGCCGGTCGATGCGTTCCTGATCGGTGAGCGGGTGGGTCGCGGTGAGCACCTCGGCTGATCGTCTGAAGGCGGCCGCATTGCTCGTGCGAGTCGAGGATGGGGCTTTTGCCTCTCGCCTTCTCGGCGACGTTTCGGCGCCGGGCGTGCGTGCTCGTGTGCTGGGCGCCCTGCGGCTCCTGCGCCCGTTGGACGGTGCGATAGAGGCGGCGTCCCGCCGGAAGCCGAGGAGCCTCGACCCGGAGGTCAGGGCCGCTCTTCGGGTGGGTCTGTATGAGATCAAGGGCTTGGGGATTCCGGCAGCAGTCGCGGGCGACGGCGCCGTTCGGCTCATCCGGAGTTTGGGCAGGCCCAAGGCGTCAGGACTGGTCAACGCTGTCATGCGCCGGGCCCCGGGGCACTGGGATCGCCTGGTCCGGGAAGGCGATGATGCTTTTCGGAATTCCCACCCCGACTGGCTGTGGCGACGATGGACCCGGGCCTTCGGCCGGGACGCAGCCGAAGGGGCGATGTCCGCGGCTCAGCATCCGGCGCCGCTGTGGGTCTGGTTTACGGACGTCGACGCCGCCGACCGCTTGATCGGTGAAGGGATCGAGTTGCTTGAACACCCGTGGATGCCGGGAGCGTGGCGTGCCGTCGGCAGCGATCTTGTCGGGTCACTTCGATGTGGCGACGCCTATGCCCAGGATCCGGCATCTCAGCTGGTGGCATGGCTGACGGTGGCGCTCAATCCAGGCGGCGGCGAGGTCATCGACCTCTGTGCAGCCCCGGGCGGAAAGACTGCCAGGATCGTCAGGGATGGGCCGTGGGCTGCGGCGGTCGGCGCCGACCTCAGCCTGGGGCGGTTACGCCTGGCCGGCCGGGTCTTCGAGACCTGCGGCAGGCGGGTCTTTCGGGTTGTCCAGGATGCGGCCCGGCCCGCGGTCATCAGCGCACGATGGGCCGCCGTCGTCCTCGATGCGCCCTGTAGCGGCACAGGGACCTTGCGCCGCCATCCGGAACTGCGGTACCGCCTTCGGCCTGAGGATGTCGATGGCCGGGCATCCCTGCAGGCAAAGTTGCTGGAGGGTGCGCTCGACCTGGTGGCGCCGGGAGGGCATCTTCTCTACAGCACCTGCAGTGTCGAACCCGAGGAGAACGAGGGTCATTTCGAAAGGACCCCTCTAGGATTCGAGGTGGTGGATCTCGCACCGAGCCTGCCGGCAGGGACACCAGCGATCACAACATCGGCCGGCGGCATCCGGCTGCTGCCTCAGGAGTCGTGCGACGGATTCACTGTGCACGCCCTGCGGCGAACTTGAAAGGGGATTGGCAATGACGCTTGAATTGATTCGGGACGCCTTGGGCTGGTGTGGGGTTTTGAATATCGGGTTGCTGATGTTCTGGTGGCTGTTTTATGTCTTGGCACACGATTTCATGTATCGCATGCATGGGAAGTGGTTCAAACTCTCCGTCGAAAAATTCGATGCCGTGCATTACCAAGCCATATTGTTTTTCAAGGTTGGAATTTTCCTCTTCGTCATCGTTCCATACCTGGCATTGCGCATCGTCGGCTGAATCACCAGTATCCTTAACGGCCTCCGATGACCTCGGCCAGTGCGGCGAGGTGACCTCGGATGATGGCCCGGATCTGTGTTCGGGCCGAGCGACCGTGGCGGA
>JBDLIO010000699.1:0-2236 GCA_039714865.1 Acidobacteriota bacterium
GCTGGACAGCCCAGATCGCCATACCAATCGGCACGGGAGCCTCGGCGGTCTTCTGTTGCATCAAGCTCTGGCTCGGCCTCCGGGGCGACGAAGAACTCGGTCTTCCGTGGATGCAGGGTGACTAGATCGTGGTGATTCTACTGCTCAGCCTGGTGATTCTGCTATTTCTGGGCATCCCCATCGCCTACTCGATCGGTATTTCGTCACTGCTCTTTTTCGCCCTCAACCACCCCGACCTGGTGCAGATTCTTCCGCAGCGGATGTTTGCCGGCTTCAACTCCTACACCCTGATCGCCTTGCCTCTCTTCATCCTCATGGGTTTCTTGATGAACGAGGCCGGCATCACGGCCCGGTTGATCAATTTCTGTCAGCTCTTCGTCGGCCGGTTCCGAGGCGGTCTCGGGCTTGTCAACGTCGGTGCCTCGATGATCTTCGGAGGCATATCGGGGTCGTCCACATCGGACACCGCTTCTGTCGGTTCGATTCTGATCCCGGAGATGGAACGTCGCGGCTACGGTCGTCGTTTTGCCGCCGGAATCACAGTGGCCTCGTCCACCATGGGCATGATCATCCCGCCGTCAATTCCGGTCGTGCTGTACGCCGTGGTCGCGCAGGAATCGGTCGGACAGCTCTTTCTTGGAGGCGCAATCCCCGGACTGATGGTCGGCATTCTTCAGCTGGGAGTGGTTCTCTTAATGGCCCGTCGCTATGGTTTTCCGAAAGAAAACGTGCGACCGAAATTCACGGAAGTTGCCAAGGAAACGGCTCTTTCCCTGCACGTTCTGATGATGCCGGTCGTGATCGTCGGCATCGTTGTTTTGGGAATAGCCACCCCCACCGAGTCTTCGGCCATCGGAGCACTCTATGCGGCCGTCATCGGCTTCGGTTTCACCCGGCGGCTCCACTTCCCGGCCTTGTGGCGGTGTATCAACCAGACAGTGATGATCAGCTCGAAGATCATGATCATCATCGCGCTGTCACAGCTCTACATCTATGTGCTCGCGATCGAACGGATCCCTGAAGCGATGACCAGGTACATGGTCAGCCTCGATCTGGGGCCGACGGGCTTCATG
The DNA here is from genome assembly GCA_039714865.1 of Acidobacteriota bacterium. Taxonomy (GTDB): domain Bacteria; phylum Acidobacteriota; class Thermoanaerobaculia; order Thermoanaerobaculales; family Sulfomarinibacteraceae; genus DAOWGJ01. Next base: position 1,074 of record JBDLIO010000699.1, read on the forward strand.
TTGATCTTCGGTCTGATCGTACTGCTGATCGGCACCTTCATCGATGTCAGTCCGGCGATTCTCTTGCTGACGCCGATCTTCCTGCCGACCGCCGTGGATATCGGGGTGTCGCCGGTTCACTTCGGCATCGTACTGGTTTCCGGGCTTGCGGTGGGGGCCTGTTCGCCGCCGGTCGGCAACTGCCTCAACGTCTGTTCCGCCATCTCTCGGATGGGCATCGGACCTATCTTCGTCGGCGCTCTGCCGCTTCTCGCCGCCAATGTCTTGACGATGATCCTGTGCATCCTTTTCCCGGCGATAGTCCTCTGGCTGCCGTCGATGTTCATGGAATAGAAACTCGGCACCATCGGTGCCCGTGGATTTTTCGTAGCAGCCCCAGGTGGAAGCCGGGGCGGAAGGGTTGCCCGCATAAATCGTGATTTCCTGATGGTGGGTGCGGGCAGGAGAAGGAGTGGAGTGATGCGACGAGTAGGAATTGTTGGTCTCGGTGACATGGGCTTTGGAATGGCCCAGAACATCATCAAGGGGGGGTTCCCGCTTGCGGGATACGACCTTCGGGACACCCGGCTCGCAGAGCTGGAACAAATCGGCGGAAAGCGTGCTAACAGCTGCCGGGAGGCAGGAGAGTCCAGCGACACGGTCTTCGTCATGGTGCTCAACGGCGCCCAGGTAAAACAGGCAATTCTCGGCGACGACGGGCTGATCGAGGGAATGAAACCCGGTTCAACAATCATCGTGTCGGCAACCATCAATCCTTCTGAGGTCAAGGAGCTTGTGGCTCCGCTTGCCGAGAAAGACATCTATCTGATCGACACACCGGTCAGCGGCGGAAAGTCCGGTGCAGAAGAAGGCACCCTCACCATGATGGCCGCCGCCAAAACCGATGTTCTCGCGGAGAACCGCGAGGTCTTGGATGCGGTATGCAAAGTGGTCTTCCACGTCGGTGAGGAGATCGGCCAGGGCCAGACAGTCAAGGCCGCCCTGCAGGCCCTGATCGGCACGACCTTCGCGGCGGTTTTCGAATCATTGGTCCTGGGCGCCTCGGCCGGAGTCAAGGGCCAGACGATGTTCGATGTATTCGGCTCCAGCGGTGTCAGCAGTCCGCTCTTCAAGGGTTGTTCAAAACTGATCATGGACCGAAAATTCAAGGACACCGGCAGCCA
>JBDLIO010000700.1:0-2229 GCA_039714865.1 Acidobacteriota bacterium
GGGCCAACGCAACCACTGTCCCGGTGTCCTGATCCCTGACACGATAGGCGAATTCAACGCCGCGAGTACCCTCGAAGGCCAAGCCGATATCGATGGCCAGATGCTGCCCGAGGAAGGCCTCCGACCGGTAGCTGACGGCCAGATCGACCACGATCAGTTTTCGGCCCTCAACGTTGATCTCGGTCATTCCGTGGGTGTTCAGGAACTCAACCCTGGCCTGGTGGAGCAATCCAGCCAACTCCATATGTCCCAGATGTCGACCGTAATTCAAATCGGTGACTCGAACGTCAAGGTCGGTCGAAAATACAGGTTTTTCGGGGGGATTCAACCGGATGCGTGCCATCGTACCTCCGCCCGAAAGCCTAGCACCGACCGGCGTCAATACAATCAAAGGAGGGGGATACCGAATTGCAATTCGTTCGACGAATTGCATGGCTGGGGTGCAGGGATTCGAACCCCGATACTACGGTCCAGAGCCGCATGTCCTGCCGTTGGACGACACCCCAACATTGGGCAGCGAAGTATAACCAGTCAGCCGTCGGGGGTCAACCCGAGTTACGGCACGTCTTCCCGAGGGAAAAACCGGGCACCAGCATCAGCTATGGCACGATAGGCTTTGACAGGATTCGGCTCCTGTGACCTCCCTCAAGGGACCAAAGCCGGCGGAGGCGCTGGGTAATCCTCCGTAACCGAGACCTTGACCCCACGAGCGGCCATGAACCGGCCGATATGGAGCGCACGAGGAGCGACATCCCACAGCTTCAACCACTGCTCTTTAGTCAACGTGTCACGCAGTTTACGAACGGTGTCGATGCGGCGACGATGCTCACTCGACAGAATTTCGATCAGCCGAGCGCTCAGATGGTCGACCTGGGCGGCATCGTAGGGGTCTTCATTGAGGGCCCGCAGGTACCTGAGGCCGAACTGGCGTTCCAGTTTCAGCTGCTTGTCGGTGTCTCCCGAATTGCCGATCATCAGCTCGTTGATGGTCTGAAGTTGATCGTCACTCAATCCAAGTTCGGCCACTACCGAGTCGTCACGCCACCATCGGACAAGCCGCTTGGGCTGTTTCGAACCCTCTGACACTGCCTGGCCTTTGTCCTCGTCTGCCGGTGGGACAGGAGCCGGACTGGGGCTCTGCGAACACCCGAGGGAACTCAACCCCAAGGCAATCGCCACTACGATAAATATGAAACGAGGATTCACCATTTTCGCCTCCGGGCGCAGATGATAGCCCAGGGGGCCGGCTATGCCAACTGTGGGATACGCTCTGTTCTGGACCCGATCCTTCACCATCGGCCTTTGAGGTCGCGTTTTCGACCGCCCAGATCTGCGCTCGTGGTCACCTTCGGCCCTTTGTGGCTCAAATTGGGTATACTCCGCCGCGGCCAAAGCTGCTCAGCAAGCTTTGCAGGGAGAAATTGAATGCGCTTGACCAAAATAGTTGCGATCGCCCTTATCATCGCGGGCGCCCTCGGGCTCTGGCTTTCAACCCGGATCGACCGCCCTAACGACATTCCCGAATCGGTCGGGACGTTTCCGGGCGCCTCGGTGGTCATGGTCACCCTTGACACCACCCGGGCCGACCGGCTCGGATGTTATGGATCGACGGCCGGCCTGACTCCGTTCCTCGACAGCCTGGCCGAGCGCGGGATCGTGTTCGAAAACGCCCAGGCGGTCGCACCGATCACGCTGCCGTCCCACGCCTCGATGATGACCGGCCTCAATCCCGTCAAGCACGAGGTTCGAAACAACGGTATGTTCGTTCTTGGCGAGGATATCGAGACCCTGGCCGAGGTTTTCTCGGAGAACGGCTACGCGACCGGCGCCTTCATTTCGGCCCAGGTTCTCGTCGGCCGTTACGGCCTCGATCAAGGGTTCGACGTCTACGACGACGACCTCAGCCAGGCCCGCAAGGCCGGACAGACCGTGGTGCCGTCGCGCCGCGGGAATGTGACGCTCGAATCTGCCAAACGTTGGCTGGAAACCATCCCTGAGGACAAACCGGTCTTCATGTGGCTTCACCTGTACGACCCCCACGCCCCCTATGATCCCCCGGGAAATTTCCGTGCACGTTTTCCACAAGACCCCTACGCCGGCGAGATCGCGTTCACCGACGCCCTTGTAGCCGATTTGGTCAACACCCTTGACCAGTCCGGACGGCTCGACGACACCGTATTCACAGTGCTCGCCGATCACGGCGAGGCACTGGGCGAGCATGGTGAGGAC
>JBDLIO010000701.1:0-2214 GCA_039714865.1 Acidobacteriota bacterium
TTGGTTCGGCGTTGACCCTCGAGCGAGACGGATTCGACGTGCGGATCCAGCCGCTCTCGATATTGGCCCTCGACACTTTTTACACCGTCGAGATTTCAGGCATCACGGATGCTTCCGGCAATGTCATGACCGGCCTTGCGTCTTCGATCTTCAGAGTCCGGGATGACCAAGCTCCGACCGTTGTCCTGTCGCCGCCCATCGGTACGGATACCGATGGCGACGCGTGGTGGGCCGTCGAAGGGGCCTCTTTGACCCTTCGGGCAACGGTCGCCTCCAACGACGCTGTTTCTGCCGTGGTCTTCTCGGTCGATGGCATCACCATTGGATCCGGCGTCTTCGACCCGGGAAGCGGCGAATACCGCTTGGCGATCACGGCGCCCGCCCAGGTCGGGTTGATCGCACTTTCCGTCGTCGCCTCCGACGTTTCCGGCAACATCTCCAACGTGGCAACACATGCCCTGGAGATCGTGGACGACCAGGCGCCGACCGGTGTGCTCAGCGTTGAGCCCGTCGTTGAAATTCTGCCGAACCACCTGCTGCAGGCCACCGTCAACGGTACTGACGACTTCGGTCTGACCCATGCGTATCTGAGCCTCAACGGTGCGATCGAGGCAAATCACACCCTCAACCTTTCGGGTCTTGGGGATCAGGCATCGGCCTCCTTCCGGGTGCCGCCTGCCGCCACCGCCGGGGCGCAGATCGTCGTAGCCGGTGAGATTGAAGACTCGCTGGGTCAACGATCCCCGTTGGCACCCGAGGTCGTGACCGTGCTGGCGGATACCGCCCGGCCCGTCCTTGTCGCTGACCAGCCGGCAAACGGTGCGGAGTTTTTGTCCGGTGAGGCCGTGATATTCGCCTTCACCATGGAAGACAACGTCGAAATCACGAGCACCCAGCTTGTCGTCGGCACGGACATTGTTGATCTCACGCTGGGTTCACCACAGGCGCCGGGGTCGGTGTGGACAAGCACTGCTTCGGCCTCATGGATCGCTCCGGAGGCCAGCGCTCCCGAGACAGTCGACTGGACGTTGACCGCCTTCGATTTGGCGGGGAATTCTACCGACCTGACCCAACAAATTGTCGTTCGACCGTTGGTCAATCCGGACGCCCCGGTCGTGGCGTTCGTCTGTCCGCAAGATGAAGATCATGTTGTGGCCGGCATCACCCAAAGCATTGCCTTCGAGATCTTTGATCCCAATGCCGGCGATCTGATTCAGAGTTACACCATCAGGGTTAACGGCCTCCCCATCGCCGAGGACGTAGGGGTCGACCAGACGAGTCTGTCCGGGTCCTTCGACTGGACCCCGCCGATCGACGCCGTGCCTGGCGATGCCTTTGAACTGATGATCGAAGCTCGGGATTATGCCGGCAACATCGGTTCGGCGACCATCGTCGAAACCGTGATCGGCGGGACCATTCTCTCGGGCTCTCAGGTGATCGACGCCGCTCTGGACGGTCAGGATCTCGTGTTGACGGCCGGAACCTTCACTGTCGATGGACTCCTCAGTCCGAACAGCCTGATCGTGCTGAAGGGCGCGGGCGTGACAACCAGCGTCGGTATGACTCTGCAGCTTGATGTCCAGGGTAGTGTCACGGTTGAGTGTGGCGGATCGGTTGACGTGACAGGCAAGGGGTATCCCGGCAACCAGACCTATGACGGCAGTGGAATCACCGATGACGGTTACGGCGGTGGAAGCCACATGGGCCAAGGAAGCTACCGATCTGGGTACACCCCAGGAGGGACCTTCGGGAGCGTATACCGGCCACAGGAGAAAGGGAGCGGAGGCGCAACGAGCTCCGGGACGACCGGAGGCGGCGTCATCGACATTCAAGCGGCAAGCCTGGAACTCAACGGCGAAATAGCTGCAGATGGGCAACCGACATCGAGTAGTGCTCACCGAGGTGGCGCCGGGGGGTCAATCCGGCTTCAGATCGAAGGAGCCGTCATCGGGGACGGAGTGATCCGGGCCAACGGTACGACGGCTCAATGGGGTGAAAGAGGCTCTGGTGGCGGTGGCGCCATTGCCATTGCACACGGAAATTCGAGTGGGGACCTTGGATCCTTGACCATCGAGGCCAAGGGTGGAGCCAATGCACGTCCGGGCGGCGCCGGAACGGTGTATTTCAAGGGGCCGGAATCGGCCCACGGAGACCTCTGGGTCAGCAATGGTGGAGTGACCGGGCCATCGACCGTATTGGCGGCGCTGGGCAACG
>JBDLIO010000702.1:0-2204 GCA_039714865.1 Acidobacteriota bacterium
GGCCGGCGGTGGGGTTGGCCGACCAGGCCACCGCCGCCACGCCCGCGGCCATGGGGCACGACATGGAGGTGCCGCTCATGGTGCGGTACCTTCCGCGCTTGTAGGTGGAGTAGATCGACCTGCCGGGCGCCATGATCTCCGCCTCCGGGCCGAAATTGGTGAAGGAGGCCGGTCCATCGGTGGAATTGGAAGCCGTGACGGCAATGACGATGGGCAAACGGGCCGGGAAGATGATGGCGCCCTCCTCGTTGCCGGCGGCTCCCAGCAGGAGCATGCCCAGGTCGTAGCAGGTCTGCAGGGCCACCGTCTCGGCGGCGGAATCGAACGACCCGCCCCAACTCATGGAGACGATCCGAATGTCGTTGTCCGGGTCGGCGTCCTGGTGTGTGCCGATCACCCAGTCGATGCCGGCCAGGATGTCGCTCTCACGAATGAGGCCGGACTTGTTGATCCGCACCATGTACAGGTTGCAGTCGGGGGCCACGCCGACCACGCCGATGTCGTTGTCCTGCGCCGCCACGATACCGGAGCAATGGGAACCGTGACCATTGGTGTCGTCCCAGTCACCGGGTTCGGTGACCACGGAAAAGCCGCCGGCGAAGGCGAGGTCCGGGTGATCCATGTCGCCTCCCGAGTCGAGGATGCAGACGTTGACGCCGGCACCACCGTTGCCGGCCGCGTGCACGACCTCGGCGTCGACGCGGTCGATGCCCCAGTCAAGGACCTGGCCGCAGAAATGGCGGGTGACGTTGTCTTCCACGAAATCCACGTCCTGCCGTTTGGCCAGTCCCCGGCGCGCCGCATCCGGAATCGAGGCCAACACCACCGGGATGTGGTCGTACCGACGCTTGACCATGCCGCCCGCGGATTCAATGGCGGCGCGGGGGGCCTTCCCCTTGAAGCCGATCAATACATCGACGGATCCGGACTTGACCGCCGCCTGCTGGTCCACGGGTTCGGTGGGACTGTTGCCGGAGCGTCTGGACGATATTACCGCGCTGATGCAAAAGCACGTCGATGAAGAGAAGCTCGCCGGGGCGGTGGCTGCCGTCGCGCGTCGCGGCAAGGTCGCCTATCTTGAGAGCGTCGGCAAGCAGGACATCGAGAAGAATATCGATATGAGCACCGATACGATTTTTCGCATCGCTTCGATGACCAAGCCTATCACCAGCGTTGCGGTCATGATGCTGTACGATGACGGGCTGATCGAACTCACCGATCCGGTCTACAAATACATCCCGGAATTCTACAAACCCACGGTGCTCGGATCGGGAGAAGAGGAAGGAAACATACCTGCAAAACGGAAGATCACGATCAAGCACCTGCTCACGCACACATCGGGCCTGACATATCACTGGGACACGCAGCTCGGTTCGTTATATAAGGAAGCGGGCGTCACGCACGGCCTCATCCAGGACGACAGCGTGCTGGGCGAGAAAATGAAGAAGCTGGCCCGCGTCCCCCTGCTCCATCAGCCCGGTGAGAAGTTTACATACGGACTCTCCGTCGATGTGCTCGGGCGCGTGGTCGAAGTTGCATCGGGAAAGACCCTGGAGGAATTCTTCCAGGAGCGCATCTTCGAACCGCTGGGGATGAAGGATACACACTTCTTCATATCCGACGACAAGATGCCCAGGCTCGCGGCGGTGTACGCGCCGAAATCCAAAGGCGGGTTGAAGCGATTGACCAAGCCGGTCGTGGAAGGATCGCTGGTCTACAGCGCCGATCATCCCTATGTGGGGCAGAAAAGATATTTCTCCGGCGGAGGCGGCCTGTGCTCGACGGTCGGCGACTACCTGCGCTTCTGCCAAATGCTGGTGAACCTCGGCGAACTGGACGGCAAGAGAGTGCTCAAACGCCGCACCGTTCGACTGATGACTAGAGATCACATGGGCGAACTGAGCGAGAATCAGGGTTTCGGCCTCGGCGTCAGTGTGGCAAGGGACGGCGACAAATCCGGCGGAGTGGACAGCGTCGGCTCCTACGGGTGGGGAGGCTTCTGGTATACGACTTTCTTCGTCGATCCGAAAAAGCGAATGGTCGGCGTGTGCATGGCACAACTCCACCCCGGCGGCGGAGCCACGCTCAACAGCAAGTTCAAAGACCTCGTATATAAGGCCCTGCGAAACTAAGTACTCTAAAGTGTGCTTTGCGTGCTTGTCATTGCGAGGCCTGCTTTGCAGGCCGCGGCAATCTCAACTATC
>JBDLIO010000703.1:0-2195 GCA_039714865.1 Acidobacteriota bacterium
GGCAAGAAGAAACAGGAAATCATTGACAGAGAGGGCGAGAATTTCATTGAGGGCGGCGTCGCCAACGGTTTTCCCCGGGCCAAGGTCAAGCAGCTCTGGGAGCAGATCGTGCCGTTCGCCAAATACGGATTCAACAAGAGTCACTCCGTCGCCTACGCACACGTCGCCTATCTGACGGCCTACCTCAAGGCCCATTACCCGGCACACTTCATGGCGGCGATGTTGACTTCTGAAGCCTCGAATACCGACAAGCTCACCCAGTACCTGGTTCGGTGCCGTCAGATGGGAATGGAGATTCTGCCGCCGGACATCAACCGCTCGGAACAGGCGTTTACCGCGGAACCCGAGGGCATCCGTTTTGGCTTGGTGGCGATCAAGGGTGTCGGGGAAGCGGCGGTCGGTCCGATGATAGAAGCTCGCTCGACAGAGGGCGGCTTCAGGTCGGTCTCGCACTACTTGCGCGCCCTTCCCGCGAGGACTGTCAACAACAAGGTTGTCGAGTGTTTGGTGCGGGCCGGATGCTTCGATCAATTCAAGGTCAGCCGCAAGGGACTGCTGGACCATCTGGAGCAGTTCACCGAATTGGCCGCTCGGGAGCGAGATCAACAGGCCCTGGGGCAGGGGTTTCTCTTCGACGATTTGCCGTCGGAGGCCCTGGAGGCCGAGTTGGCGGGCAGTGCGAGGGCCGAACAGAGTGAACGATTGGTGGGCGAACGTGAGGTCCTGGGCTTCTACTTGACGGGACACCCTCTGGATCGTTTCGAGGAGCAACTGGACCGGTTTTCAGACTGCCGCATCGAAGACCTCGGGGAGCGATTCTCGGCCGGAGTCGATCGGGCGACCGTTGGAGGCCTGGTCGTTGGGCTCAAAGAGATCCCCATCAAGAAAACCGGACCCAACCAGGGCCGGAAGATGGCGGTCTTCAGCCTTGAGGGAACGAGCGGGGCATTGAGGGCGGTGGTTTTCCCGGACGTGTACGAAAGTATCGGCCATCAGTTGGAGAATGACCGGGCGGTTTTGGTGACGGCATCGTTGAAGGGTGACGGGGAGCACGTCGAGTTGAGCGTCGAGGGCGTGGCGGCTCTCGAAAGTGTCGAAACATCAAGGGCTTCTGCCTTGCAGATTTCACTGGATCTCGACGCCGTCGACGAGCCGGTGCTGGGTGAATTGCGGGAGCTTCTTCTGGCCCACTCCGGGAAGACGCCGGTTCGTTTCGACCTGGTCCGAAAGGGCGCCTTCCGGGCCAGATTCGTGCCGCCGCCGGCCTTGACCGTCGATCCGACCGAAGCCTTGAGGACCGAGATCGAGCAGTTGCTCAAAGGCAGCCAAACCCAGTTGGAATTCAGCGGATTCGAAAAGCCGGGCGACGTCGTACCGGTGGTCGAGTCCGCCAATTCCAGGCAGAAGTGGGTGCATTAGGAGCTGTCGGCTCTCAGCTCTCAGCTCTCAGCCAGGTAGGGTGGGCCTTGGCCCACCAACTCAGGGGCGCTGATATTTCGGTGGTTGTTCGGCTCTTCCTGGGGGGCTGCAAACCGGCCGGTTGTTCAGCTCAGGGCGCCACGCCGACAACAGAGGACCATGCCGACGGCCCCCCGGACTCGAAGCTGTCGGAGAAGAGATGGGTGCATTCCCGAAAAACGGCCAACCCCGCGTTCCCGTCAGTTACAAAGGTGTGGTCTGAAGACACGGAAACTCCCCAAGCGTAGCCCGGAGTGTCAAAGGAACCTGCGACGGCAGGTGACCAGGGGGTACTAACGTCAATCACCCACAGGCCATCAAATGTGGCTGTTACGTAGGCGTAGCCGCTGGACAGGGCAACTTGGACCTCCTCTCCCGGTGTGTCGTAGAAGCCGACTTCGGTGGGTGAGGAGGGCGTGCTGACATCAACTATTCGCAGCCCAGCGTCGTCGTCTGCGACGTATGCGTAGCCGTCGGAAACGGCCACCCCCCAGGCGTTCCCCGGTGGGTCATAAAAGCCGACCTCGGTTGGTGAGGTGGGGAGGCTGATATCGATTATCCTCAGACTGTAATAATCCGCCACATAGGCGTGGCCGTCGAAAACGGCGACGTCTTTTGCGAGTCCCGGCGTCCCGCAGAAGCCGACCTCGGCGGGTGATTCTGGCGCACTGATATCGATTACTCGGAGCCCTGCTTCGTTATCCGCCAGGTAGGCGTAGCTTCCTGATATGGCGACA
>JBDLIO010000704.1:0-2194 GCA_039714865.1 Acidobacteriota bacterium
AGTCCGGAAAACGGGCCAAGATACGCCTCGAACTCAAGGACAGAGAATGGCGCCAAGTGGCCGAAGCAGGCTCGAAGGGTGTCTTCAGCTGCGATGTCGTACGTATCGAGGGGCGGCGCAAACGTCTCATCGCCAAATCGGACTTTGTCAGCATCGACGAGGTACTGCTCGAAGCCCTGTACGCACGGCTCGACGAACTGCGTTCGAACCAGCCGGTTCTTTGAGCGGTAGTAGCGAGCGGAGGGTGGTACCAATTTCGCTTTGCGACATTACCGGACTCTGACTGACGCACTTGTGCCGTTCGGTTCTGCGGTTGCGCCAAATGACCTCCAGTGGAACGCACACTCAACGAAACGAGCAAAAACCAAGTCGCAATGCGAAGGGGGGGCCACAATTTTTCTTGCCCGCACTTCTCGCCCGGAAAGTGGTGAATATCACCGTTTCCTGCGAATCGATCTGAATTTGATGGCGCCGTTTTGGGTCTCGACATGGTAGAGTCCCTCCGCCGAAGAGAGGGATTCAAAATCCCTGAACTCGTCTGTCGGCCGTCTGGGGCTGCAGACCAACCATAATTCACCCTTACAGCGGAGGTCCCTCATGCGTTTACCGACCCCTTTCCGTCTCTTGTCCCTGTCCATTCTCTTTTTGATGCTCAGTTTCAGTGCCGGGGCCGGACAATTGACGTTCGACTACGCCTTTGAGCGCCCGGAGGTCACGACCGTGCGCATCGGCGACACCCAGTACCACCGCGTGACCCTGGAGGGCGCTACCAACGGCGGCCCGGTGGGAAGCCCGGCCCTGCCGGCCGGCGGGGCACGGATCCTGCTTCCCCTCGGCACAGAGGTCACGAGCGTCGAGGTCATCGCCGGAGAGCGGGTGCTCATCGGTTCCGACCTGCTGGTGGAACCGGTGGCCATGCCCTACCGGCTGATGGACGGCCCTGAGTCGGCCGAACCGCCGACGCCGGACCCGTCGATCTACGGTTCTGACGACAGGTATCCCACGGCCGTCTTTGAGGAGATCGGAATCCAGTCGTTCCGCGGCTACCAGATCCTGGTTCTCCGGCTGCAACCGGTGGACTACATCCCGACCACCGGCGAGCTCTTCTACAGCCCCAACCTGCAGGTGGTGCTGGAAACAGAGGAGACGAACGAGGTCCCTGCCATGTTCCGCGGTTTCGACGGTGACGCATCCGAGATTCGTCGCCGTGTGGACAACCCGGAAGTGGCCGCCAGCTACGAAGCGGCCGGCACACGCGGCGCCAGGGCCTACAACCTGATGATCCTCACCACCGACGCACTGGCCGGTTCATTTGATGCGCTCAAGGCGTACCACGACGGCCAGGGCCTGGCCACCGAGATCCACACCACCACCGACGTGGGCAGCAACGATCCGGCAGCCGTCCGTGACTACATTCGGAACGCCTACCTCACCGACGGCATTGAATATGTGCTGATCGGCGGCGACGACGACATCATTCCGGCCCAGAACCTGTATGTTGACTCGCTGGCCGGTTACACCGAATCGAACATGCCGGGCGACATCTATTTCGGCTGTCTCGACGGCAGTTGGAACGAAGACGGTGACGGAAATTTCGGCGAGCCGAACGACGGTGTCGGCGGAGGCGATGTGGACATGCTGGCCGAGGTGTTCGTTGGCCGTTGTTCGGCCGGCGATACCACCGAGGTCGACCGCTTCGTGACGAAGACCATCTGGTATATGAGCGGCTCGCACAGCCTGCCCGCCGAGGTGCTGCTGGTAGGTGAATATCTCGGTTTCGGCGGGGTCTCCGACTATGGGGCCGACACCCTTGAGGAACTGGAGGACGGCGCCGACACCCACGGTTACACCACCGTGGGTATTCCAACCGCCGATTACACGATCACCGAGATGTTCGAACGGGACATGTCCTGGTCCCAGTCGACCCTTGCCACGGCGATCAACAACGGCCTGCACATCCTCAACCACCTCGGGCACGGCGACCAACAATACGCGATGAAGTTCTACAACTCGGACGTGATGAGCCAGCTGGATAACACCGAACTGCTCTTCCTCTACTCCCAGACCTGTCTGGCCGGCCATCTTGACGGGACCGACTGCTGGGCCGAGACGATGAATATCAAGACCGACCACGGCGCCTTTGCGCTGGTGATGAACTCCCGTTACGGCTGGGGTGACTACAACACCACTGACG
>JBDLIO010000705.1:0-2191 GCA_039714865.1 Acidobacteriota bacterium
CTGATCATCCTGGCCGCATGGATCGAAGATCGGCGACAGGCTCTCGAGTAGAACCTCAGAAGACTTCTTAGCAATATCTGCCGAAATTTGAGATAATGACCGAGTGCTATTTTTTAAAGGAGGAGTTGTTATGAGAAATCTGGTTCTGATTGTTGTTGTTCTGGGGTTGGCGCTGTTCGCGCTTGGCTGCGGCCAGGCCGAAGAGGCCGGCAAGGCCGTTGACGAGGCGGTGGAAGTCACCGGCGAGGCTCTCGAAGATGCCGGCGAGGCCGTCGTCGAGGGTGTCGAAGAGACGGCAGAGGACGTAGGCGAGGCCGTCGAAGGCGCCGTTGACGAAGCCGGTGAGGCACTGGAAGAAGGCGCCGAGACAGTGGCCAACGAAGTCGATGCAGTTGCCGACGAGGCCGAGGAAGTGGTCGAAGGTCACTAGGCATGAGTCGATCGGTTCGAATCGGGAACGGCCAGGGTTTTTGGGGTGACAGCATTGATGCGCCCCTGAGGCTTTTCCGTGGGGGGCCGATTGATTACGTGACGATGGACTACCTCGCCGAGGTGACGATGTCCATCATGCAGCGGCAAAAGCTGCGGAATCCCGAGAGGGGCTACGCGACGGACTTCGTGCGATTCGTCGACGAGGTGCTTCCCGAGCTCAAAGAGAGGGGTGTCCGCATCCTGGCCAACGCGGGTGGCGTCAATACCGAGGCGTGTCGAGCGGCCATCTTGGAATCTGCAAGACGCCAGAATGTCAGTGGTTTGCGAGTGGCGACGGTTTCGGGAGACGACATCCTGGACCGGCTGGATGAGCTCCGTGATTCCGGCGAGCGCCTGGCCCACATGGACACTGGCGAGGGCCTCTTTGACGCGGATCGCAAGATCCTGGCGGCCAACGTCTATATGCCGACCGATGGAATGGTCCGCGCCCTCGACGAGGGCGCGGACATCGTTATCACCGGACGGTGCACCGACCCGGGCCTGGTTCTGGCGCCGGTGCTCCACGAATTCAAGTGGGCGGGCTGGGACGGCATAGCCTGTGGAACCGTCGCGGGACACATCCTGGAGTGCGGCGCACAAAGTACCGGCGGCAACTTCACGCGGTGGTGGGAGGTCCCGGACATGGCGGGCATCGGCTATCCCATCGCCGAGGTCAGTGAGGACGGCGGGCTGGTCATCACCAAGCACGACGGTACCGGCGGCATGGTGACGGTCGACACCGTGGCCGAGCAGCTCCTGTATGAGATGGGCAGGCCGGACCACTACATCACCCCCGACTGCATCGTCGATTTCACGTCGATCAACATTGCCCAGGACGGAGTTGACCGGGTCAGGGTGTCGAACGTCAGAGGGGCGACGCCGACCGAGACGCTCAAGGTCTCGATCTCGTACCTGGCGGGATACAAGGCCACCGGACAGCTGGTCGTGTCGGGACCCGACGCTTTGGCCAAGGCTCGGCTGTGCGCCCAGGTGGTATGGGACCGGTTGGCGATGGCCGGCATTCGTTTTGACGACACCCATGAGGAGTATCTGGGAGTGGGCGTTGTCCACGAGGGTATCGTTCCACCAGCCGAGCAGGCGCCGGAAGTGGTGTTGAGACTTGGGGTCAAAGATACCGACCGTTCGAAGGTCGACCGCTTCGGCAAGGAGATCGCGCCCCTGGTGACTTCGGGTCCCCCGGGCGTGACCGGCTTCGCCGGCGGACGGCCGAAGGCCCAGGAAATCGTTGCCTATTGGCCGGCGCTGATCGGCCGGGAGCTGGTAAAAGCCGAGGTCTCCGTCGTAAAGGTGGGAGAATGATGCGGGTTCAACTGGCACGTTTGGCCCACGCTCGGTCGGGAGACAAGGGCGACGGTTCCAACATCGGTCTGATCGCCTACACGGACGAGGGCTACAAGCTTCTGCGGGAGACAGTGACGCCCGAGGTGGTCAAGGCGCACTTTTCGGCAATCTGCAAGGGTTTGGTGGACCGGTACGAGGTGCCCAATCTCAGGGCCTTGAACTTCATCCTGCACGACAGCCTGGGCGGGGGCGGCACCGAATCGGTGATCTCCGATGCCCAGGGGAAGACCCACGCACAGGGACTGTTGTTGATGGAAATTGACGTCCCGGACGATTTCGAACTCAAATAGGATGAGAGTGAAGCGCCTGGTCATCGCCGATCCCCACGTTGGAACGCGCGAGGGGGACACGGAGGCGC
>JBDLIO010000706.1:0-2189 GCA_039714865.1 Acidobacteriota bacterium
TCCATTGAGACTCAGCGTCCAGGTTGCTCCGCCGTCCGTGGACAGATGCACGCCTGAACCGGCCGTGCCCACCAAGATCGTAGTCGGATCACCGGGAGCCAACTCGATGTCGTTGACGATCTTGATCGGCCATTCCGGTTCGTGAAGAGGGCTCCAGTTCAGGCCGTTGTCCGCCGATGCGTAAATGCCGACCTCTTGTCCTCCGAAAAGAAGACCGCCCCCGACCAGGATTCGTGTTCCGTCGTGAACGACGGCATTCAGTGGATTGCCCGGCAACCCGGAAGAGCGGTTGAGCCAACTCGATCCGCCGTTTTCGGAGAACCACACTTCACCACCGCCAAACGCCCCGGCAAAGACCGCGAAAACGCTGTTGGAATCTGCCGGATTCACGGCGATTCCGCGACACGCCATGGACACCGCAAGTGGCGGGGTCACATTGCCCCACGTTACGCCGCCATCGACGGACTTGTGCAGCACCTGGTCCTGGAACCCTCCGTGATCCGAAATCCCGGCCCAGATCGTTGCCGAGTTGTTGGGATCGATGAACACATCAAGGGTCGCCATGTTCACCGTCAGGCCGATGTCCAACTGAGTCCAATTGAGACCGTCGTCCCCGCTCATCCAAACCCCGCTGTCGGTACCGATAAAGACAGTTCCGTCGGGAGCAAACTCGATGTCGAAAGTACTTCCGGCGTTCAGGCCCGGGACCTCTACCCAGGTCGCACCGCCGTCAACGGAGCGGTACAGGGTACCTCCCGAGCTGCCTTCCGGAGCGATACCGACAAACGCGATGTCGGCATTGACGACGGACACAGCCACATTCTGTGCATCACCGCCGAACGGCCCCAGTGCGGTCCAACCGTTTGTCGTTTCGGGAGCAGGGAGGGGCTCTTCTTGGGCGCCCTCTCGCAAAATTGGCGCAACCTGGTGCCCCATTACGTCAGCTCGCTCGAGCCCGTCAGCCACAACACCGCAGATGATGCTGAGGCTGAAGAAAAAAACTACCGGTTTCATGAACCCCTCCGATCCGATCTTCGCAGCCACCCAGAATACTTCAGGTGGTCCGAATTCGCAACGCCATCGTAGGCGCCGACGGACTCGAGGCTGCGAATCTGACGGACCTCTTCATGGCATCTCCGTATGGGAACCTGTGTCAGTCTTTGGGCAGGCCGAGTTCCATTCTGTTCGACCGGTCCTGATCCCGTCCTTCGGGGATACGTGCTGACATCGGTAGTCGACCAATGTAAGATGCTCAGCGGAGGAAAGAATGAACCAGATAAATCGAGTCCTTACGTTTGTTGTGTGCATCGGATTGAGCATCACCGCCCAAGCGGCGGATTCCGGGAAGGGTCAGGAGGTTTCGGGAGGTCCGATCGGCATCGAAAGCATCGGCGGCCCGGACGGGTTCGGCTACGGGTACATCGATTCGAACGAGAGCAACGGCCAACAACCCACCTTCAGCTTCGTCGACATCACCGCGACCGGCACAGCCCTGGGCCTGACTGACGATGGCGAGGCGGATGTCGTAATCTCCTCGTTTGTCTTTCCGTTCTACGGGTTGAACTACACGGATGTGAGGGTCGGCAACAACGGCGGGTTGCTGCTTGGGACGCCAGGAGACGGCGACGTGAGCGCCACGACTCAATGCCCCATGCCGTGGGTTGCCCTTCCCTTGCCCGCTATCAACGTGTTTTGGGATGACATCGATGACGAGACCGGAAACGTCTTCGTCGAAGAGCAGGCGAGCTGCGCACACCCCGACTGCTCGGGGGCTTGCCTCATCGTCGAGTGGTTCGACAGGCCGCACTTCAACAACGTCGGTTCCGTCACATTCGAGGTGATCCTCTGCGATTCGGGCGACATCATCGCCCAGTACGAGGACGTGGTGTTCGGCAACCCATCATACGACTACGGCGCCGCGGCCGCGGTTGGAATCGAAGCTGACCACCAGGACCCGACCTTCTTCCTGCAGTACTCCTGCGGAACCGCAGATCTTTCTGACGGTCTGGCCATCAAGTACACCACCGGTCCGGTGCCGGTCGAATTGATGAGCTTGGACGTGGAGTGATTAAGGTGCCTGGCACTGCCGCCGTCCCTGCGGCTGACGCTGAAGCTGCCATCTGACGCTGTCCACTGTCCCTGTCCCTGGAATTCATCCCCGGCCTTCGGGAGCGCCTGACGGCACTCCC
>JBDLIO010000707.1:0-2182 GCA_039714865.1 Acidobacteriota bacterium
AGCCTCTTGCAAAAACACCAGAATAGCCACAAAAAGGCACAAAAAAGCACAAAGAAGAGAGGCAAAAAACCCGCTGGGACTGCCTGTGGGAGCGCGGACGTCCACGTCCGCATCGTGACGATCGGGTTTTTGCAAAAGGCTCAGGTATCAGCTCTCAGTCCGCATGCGTCCGCGCGAAGCCAGGGACCGGCACTCGGGCAACCAGCCGCCTGAATCGCTGCGGGGCTGAGCTGACAGCTGATAGCTGATGGCTGAGAGCAACCCGGCTCTGCCGGGTTTGAGGTACCATCCCCCAATGCCTGTTGTCTTGGTTGCTGTTGGGATTGTTCTTCTTGGACTCGGCGCCTCCTGGCTGGTCGACGGCGCCTCGCGCCTGGCTCTGCGCTTCGGCGTTTCGCCGATGGTTGTCGGCTTGACGGTTGTCGGGTTCGGCACGTCGATGCCGGAGTTCATGGTGTCGGTGTTGGCCGCTGGACGGGGCAGCGGCGCCTTGAGCGTTGGAAACGCCGTCGGATCAAACGTTATGAATCTCCTGCTGGTCCTGGGGATGGCGGCGGTTATCCGAGAAATCGTCATCGTCGGCCCGAGGGAGGAACTCAACCGGAACATGCTCTTCGGTCTCCTCCCTGCCCTGGCGTTGATGGTCGGCGCGTGGAACGGCATGATTTCTCGATCTCTGGCCGTGGTGCTCTTGATCTTGTTCGCGGTGTTCCTCGGAGTCACCCTGGCCAAGGCCCGGCAGGGCGGTACGGGACATCGTGGTGGTAACGGCCCGTGGCTCGGTCATGCCGCAAAGGCGGTTGTCGGCATGGTCGGCCTGGCCGTCGGCGCCGAAGCCCTGGTTCGTGGCGGAACGGTCATCGCCCGAGACCTCGGAGTCTCCGAGGCGGTGATTGGACTGACCCTGCTGGCTTTCGGGACCTCCCTCCCCGAGTTGGCGGCTTCGGTTGCGGCGGCGTTCAAGGGTGAGAGCGAAATGTCGGTGGGTAATGTCCTGGGTTCCAACGTCTTCAACCTGGGGCTGGTAGTCGGGTCGGCCTTCCTTCTCAGGCCGTCTGAGGTCCCGGTGATGATCATTCGGCAGGATATTCCGCTTCTGGCCGTCGTGACGCTTGTTCTTGGTTTGGGTGTTATGAGAAATGGCAAGATCAGCAGGCTCGAGGGGGTCGGACTCCTCGTCGCCGTCACGGCATATCTGGTTTTTGTTGTCTTGCGAGGTGCCTGAATGAGCGGTGAGCGGGTCGCTGTCTTGGTCTCCGGAGGCGTGGACTCGGCCGTTGCTCTCCACCGTCTGGTCGACCAGGGTGATCTGTCGCTGACTGCGTTCTATCTCAAGATCTGGTTGGAGGACGATGCGGCCTTTCTCGGGTCATGCCCATGGGAAGAGGATCTCGAGTACGTTCGTGCCGTCTGCGACCGCCTCGGTGTCCCGCTTGAGATTGTCAGCCTCCAGCAGGAATACCGCCGACGAGTGGTCGAGTACGCCCTGGGCGAGCTCAAACTGGGCCGGACTCCCAGCTCCGACATCCTGTGCAACTCGCTGATCAAGTTCGGCGCTTTTCTCGAAGGTGCGGGCAGGGACTTCGATCGTGTCGCATCGGGCCATTACGCCAGGACCCGAGAGGTCGAGGGAACGACTCACCTGTTGCGGGGCGTCGATCCCGTCAAGGACCAGACCTACTTCCTCTGCCGTTTGTCCCAGGAGCAGGTGGCCCGGTGTCTCTTCCCTATCGGTGATCTCGGCAAAGACGAGGTCCGTCGCCTGGCCCAGGAAATCGACTTGCCCAATGCGGAGCGCCCCGACAGCCAGGGGATCTGCTTCTTGGGTAAGATTCCGTACGACGAGTTCGTACGCCACCACCTTGGTGATCGTCCGGGACCGATCGTCGATATCGAGTCGGGAAGGACGCTGGGGGGGCACCGGGGCCTGTGGTTCCACACAATAGGCCAGCGCAAGGGCCTGGGCCTCGGGGACGGCCCCTGGTACGTTGTGTCAAAGGACCCTGAGACCGGCACGGTCAAGGTTGTCCACGGCGACAGTCTGGCCGGTCACACGCGCCGTGAATTCCTGGTGGTCGACCCACACTGGATTGCCGGCAAACCGAAGACGAAAGACCTGATGGTCCGCATCCGTCACGGCGAAAAGCTCTGGCCTGCCGAGGTTCACCTCGAAGAGGCTGGC
>JBDLIO010000708.1:0-2179 GCA_039714865.1 Acidobacteriota bacterium
ACAGATCAACGAGCATCGTGCAAAAACGCCACGCCAGCCTCCGTGGACCCAATCCGTCTGAACACAGGAGGGGATAAACCCCTCCCCTACGCCCGTTTTCGTAGGGGCGGGGTTTATCCCCGCCCGAGTAATATCAAATCTTGCCAGAGGCTCCAATATTTTCTTTTTCACAACAACCTCCTCATACGGTTTGGTTTTTACTTTCGCAGCCGAACAGCGGTGAGGGCTTCAGGTTGATTGACCTCCAAATGAAGTAAAGGGCCGGATACACCACCAACTCACCGATGAACGAACTGATGATGCCCCCGACCATCGGCGCGGCGATACGGCGCATGACATCCGAACCCGTGCCGGTCGCCCAGAGAATGGGCAACAGGGCGATAAACGTGGTCGTCACGGTCATCGCCTTGGGCCTGATGCGCTGGACCGCGCCGTGGTGGACCGCGGCGGCCAGGTCCCCCAGGTCGGCCATTCGGCCCTTGCTTTTCCACCGCTCGTACGCGATATCGAGGTAGAGCAGCATGACCACACCGGTTTCGGCATCAAGGCCGGCAAGGGCGATCAGCCCTACCCAGACGGCAATCGACCAGTTGTAGCCGAGGAAGTACATCAGCCAGATGGCGCCGACCATGGAAAACGGCACCGCCAGGAGAACGATGACCGTCTTGGTCATCGATTTGGTATTGAGGTAGAGGATCATAAAGATCAGGAACAGGGTGATCGGCACGATGACAAGAAGTCGCTTACGAGCCCGCTCCATGTACTCGTATTGGCCGGACCAGAAGATCGTGTAGCCGGGCGGCACATCGACGTTTTCTGCGACTGCCGATTTGGCGGCCTTGATCCAGGTGCCGACGTCGATTCCACGAAGATCCACATAGACCCAGGCGTTGGGACGCGCCCCTTCGGTTTTGATCATCGGTGGTCCCTGCCGCACGTGCAGAGTTGCCAGCTGGCTGATCGGAATCTGCGCACCGCCGTCCGTGGGAACCACAACTTCGGCCAAAGCACCCAGATTGTCGCGAAGCTCTCGCGGGTAACGCACGTTGATCGGGTAGCGTTCGAGACCCTCGACTGTGTGAGCGACGTTCATGCCGCCGATCGCCGACGAGATGATGTCCTGCACGTCGCCCACGGTCAGGCCGTGACGGGCCGAGGCCTCACGGTCGATTTCTACGTCGACGTACGTTCCACCCATGACCCTCTCCGCATAGGCGCTGAGGGTGCCCTCGAGGGGTTTGACCGCCGCTTCGATTTCCTTGGCAATGCGCTCAAGCTCCAAGAAGTCGGATCCCGCGACCTTGATGCCCACCGGGGTCTTGATGCCGGTCGACAACATGTCGATGCGGGTCTTGATGGGCATGGTCCATGCGTTGGTGAGTCCGGGAAATTGTATTGCCCGGTCCAACTCCTGAATGAGCTTCTCTTTGGTCATGCCTTCGCGCCACTCGGAGGGATCCTTGAGTCTAATTGTGGTCTCGATCATCGACAGTGGCGCCGGGTCTGTGGCGGTCTCCGCACGGCCGACCTTGCCCAATACCGACTCCACCTCCGGGAAGGATCCGATGATCTTGTCGGTCTGTTGCAGCAACTCCTTCGCCTTGGTGATGGAGATTCCGGGGAATGTCGTCGGCATGTAGAGCAGATCACCTTCCCACAAGGGCGGCATGAACTCCGAGCCGATGTGCTGGATCGGAATGATCAGCGACAGCATGGCGGCGATGGCCAACACGATGACGATCCACCTGAAGCGAAGCGTCGCTTTCAGCACCGGTGTGTAGAGAAACCGGAGGACGCGGGAGACCGGGTGACGCTCCTCGGAGTGGATCTTGCCACGCACGAACCAGAACATCAGCACCGGGACGATGGTGACGGCAACGATCGCAGACGCGGCCATCGCATAGGTCTTGGTAAAGGCCAGGGGTTTGAACAGCCGGCCCTCCTGGGCCTGCAACGTGAAGACCGGAACAAAGCTCACGGTGATCACCAGCAGGGTGAAGAAAAGCGTGGGTCCGACCTCCTGGGCCGACTTCAAAATAATCTCGAAGTGACTACGTTTGCCCTGCCACTCCTCGTAGTGCTTGTGGGCGTTTTCCACCATGACGATGGCGGCGTCGACCAGCACTCCGATAGAGATGGCAATGCCTCCCAGCGACATGATGTTGGCGCCCAATCCCTG
>JBDLIO010000709.1:0-2173 GCA_039714865.1 Acidobacteriota bacterium
GCAAGGCTTTCTTCGCGACGTCTTTTTCCTCGGGGGGTCTGCCCGGTGAAGAAAGCCATGCCCGGCACGCCCCGTCAGAGAGGGCGCTCGTAATCCCTGTGGAAAAAGTTCTCGAGTATTGTTGCTGTATCATCGTGCGGGTATGGGGGTTCAAAGTGGACGGTATTCAATGATCAAGTACGGCAGAATTCTGGTCAAACTCTCCGGTGAGGCGCTGATGGGAGATCAGGCCTTCGGCATCGCTCCCGAGGTGGTCAAGAACATCGCCGAAGAATTGGCGGCAGTTCATGCTCTCGGGGTACAGATGGCGTTGGTTGTCGGGGGCGGCAACATCATTCGGGGAGTCTCGGCCCAGGAACAGGGCATCGACCGGGTTACCGGCGACCACATGGGGATGTTGGCGACGATTATCAACGCCCTGGCATTGTCGTCGGCCCTGGAACAGTGCGGGATTGAAACTCGTGTGCAAACGGCGATTTCTCTTCAGGAGGTTGCGGAGCCCTTCATCCGCAGGCGGGCGGTTCGCCACCTCGAAAAGGGTCGAATCGTTCTCTTTGGTGGCGGAACGGGGAATCCGTTTTTTACCACCGATACTGCAGCTGCGCTGAGGGCCAATGAGATTCAGGCCGATGTATTGTTCAAGGCCACCAAGGTCGATGGCGTGTTCACCGCCGATCCAATGAAGGACCCAGATGCCCGCCTGCTGACCAGGTTGACCTACATCGATGTCCTCAGAAAGAGCTTGAAAGTAATGGATGCGGCAGCCATTTCCCTGTGTATGGAAAATCGGATTCCGATTCAGATCTTCAACATCAGGAAAGCTGGTATTCTCAAAGATGTGGTCATGGGAGCCGAAGTGGGATCTCTCATCGGGCCCGAGGAGGATGTATGAGTGACGAGTTGAGAGCGATCGAAGCAGATGTTGAGGGTCGGATGGTCGGTGCCTTGAGTGTTTTCAGGGAAGATCTGGCGAAACTTCGAACAGGGCGGGCCACCTTGGGCCTTCTTGACGGGGTCAGTGTCGACTACTACGGAAGCCCGACCCCATTGAACCAGGTCGCATCCCTGTCGGTTCCCGATTCGAGCACGATCCAGATCGCACCCTGGGAACCCAAGGTCTTGGCTGATGTGGAAAAAGCGATCCTCAAGTCCAATCTTGGGTTGACGCCCAACAACGACGGCAAGGTCATTCGGTTGAACATTCCACAGTTGACTGAAGAGCGCCGGAGGGAGTTGGTCAAGGTCGCACACGATACTGGAGAAGGCGCTCGAAATGCCGTCCGGCAGGTTCGGCGGGACGGCAATGAGTCCGTCAAAAAACTGGAAAAAGCCAAAGAGGTCTCCGAGGACCAGATGCACGATGGCCTCGAGGCAATTCAGAAGCTGACCGATACCTATATCGGCAAGATCGAAGAGGTTCTCCAGGCCAAAGAGAAGGAAGTCATGGAGGTTTGAGGGGAGCTCTCAGCTGTCAGCCGTCAGCTCTCAGCCCCACTGGCGTACGATGAGTGTCCGACAGGGTCTCCGCGAACCTACGTGCCTCCGTGGTGGGGGCCGCGGTGAAATTGCCTTGGCCGGCTCCGGTGGGGTTCTGAGTATCAAGTATCGAGTATCGAGTATCGAGCCGCAAGACTTCGGTTGTGACTTAGCGATCGAGCCGCTTGGAGTTTGAGCGGTGACTGGCTCCAAGATCGGAATCGTCTGCGTGGCAGGTGGCCGTGGGGAGCGATTCGGCGGCGATAAACTGGCCCAAGCCCTCGGAACAGGCACCGTGCTCGAGTGTTCCCTGTTGGCCCTCCGTCAGGCTTATCCATCGGCGCCCCTCTCGGTGGTGGTTCCCGGAGATCGAATGCCTTTCTGGCTGAAACGGTTGGGGACCGAGTGGCCCGGGCTCCGTTGTGTCGAGGGAGGGCCTCGCCGACAAGATAGCGTGCGACGAGGCGTTGAGGCCGTCGCAGAACCTGGAGTCGAGATCGTGGCAATTCACGACGGCGCCAGACCTTTGGTACATCCTTCGGACATTCGGTCGGCTGTCGAGGGGTTGGGGAGCGCCGACGGATGCATCCTCGGTCAGCCGGCGATCGACACCGTCAAACGGGTCGGCATCGATGGAGAGGTTCTGGAAACCCTACCCCGACAGGCCATCCTTTTGGCGCAGACACCCCAGGTATTT
>JBDLIO010000710.1:0-2152 GCA_039714865.1 Acidobacteriota bacterium
GATCGGGAGAGCCATCTCCGTTGATGTCCTTGACATAGACATCATGGGCACCGGCGAAACTGTTGTCGACGACGTGCTCGACAAAGGTCAGATCACCGGTGTTCTCCCACCACATGATCGACTGGGCGTCGTAGCAGGCGGCGGCAATGTCCAGGTCGCCGTCGCTGTCGATATCTTCAGCCTTGACGCTGATGACGGCGCCGATGCCGCCCACGATGGTGTGTCTGGTGAACTCCCTGTTGCCGATATTTTCCCAAATCTTGATGCCTGTCGCGCTTGACAGGATGTCGATATCGCCGTCGCCGTCGATGTCTGCCGTCACAACCTTTTGTGGACCGTCGGCGAATGTCGCGATTTGATGCTTTTCGAATTCTACATCGGAAGAGAAACCGTACGGCGAACAGAGGCAGCACAGACCAAAGAGGCTGATACAGATTGACGAACTTTTCACAAGATCCTCCCTATTGCCGATTTTTCGGTTCACTATTTAAACTGCGTGATCCGTCGAGCTTTTCGCAGCTTAGGCGGCCAAATTTGTATCCCTAATCTGGTACGTTCCACCGGCCGATTGGTTTCAATCTCGGGGAAAAGGCCAAGCAACTCCTGGCGGATTACGACCTGCGCTTCGAGATCCATGACGATGATATTGTGATCCGATCAACCCGCGAGAAGGCCCGCTGGTTCGAATCAGACCGGATACCTCCCGGTATCATCGAGTCTGCTGTTCTCTCATCCAGTGGAGGTCGCCCAAGTGCACATCTTCCGGTCGGTCCAATGCGGCGTTCGCTGCAATTCGGCGGTGCGGTAAGGTAGTGAGCGTGACCAAGACCATGCTGAAGTGGATCGTTCCGGTGGGCGCAATTCTCGGCCTGCTGTGGGGTGGTGCCATGTTGTTCGAGAAATCCTTGATTTTTTTCCCTATGCCGGATCCGTCGCCCATTCAAAGCGGTGGCACGGTGGCGGGATGCTCGTTTGCCGACCACATGTTCTCGACTGAGGATGGGGTCAGTCTTCACAGCCGGTGGTTTCGCCCGGAATCCCCGGCCGATGTCGACCCTGCGGCACGTAAGGTCGTGCTCTTCTTCCACGGAAACGCCGGCAATCTCAGCGGTCGCACCGAACTGATGGTGCGCCTCTCCGGCCTGGGCGTTGAGGTCTTGATCATCGACTACCGCGGGTACGGTCATAGCGAGGGCCGGGTGTCGGAGGTGGGTGTGTACCGTGATGCCCGGGCTGCCTGGGATTTTCTCAACGTCGAGCACGGGGTTGCCGCGAACCGGATTGTCGTGTTCGGCAAGTCGCTCGGTGGAGCGGTGGCGATCGACCTGGCGACCAACGTCGAGCCGGCCGGGTTGATCGTGCAGTCCAGTTTCACCTCGGTTCCCGCCATGGCTGCGCGCCACTACCCCTTTGTGCCGGCCTTTGCCCTTCACACGAAGATGGACTCGTTGTCGAAGATTTCGTCGATCGACTGCCCGAAGCTGTTGATTCACTCGACCCACGATGAGATCGTGCCCTTCGAGATGGGCAGGCGACTTTTTGAGGCTGCCGGACCGCCGAAGACCTTCTACGAGGTCGTCGGAGCAGGCCACAATCAGATGCTGGCGGCTGGAGGCCCGGCGTACCTCGAAGCGATCGGTGACTTTCTGGATACGCTGCCTGATTGATCGGATACACAATGCGGTTGCATCGGCCGAGCTTCGGGGGGCGGTCTCGGGGGGTGGCATCTGAGAAAGAACGGGCCATACCTGTCCCCTTCGTTAAGGTTGGCAGAGAATATTTAGAATCTACGACTGGCTGCGGGCCCTGAAGGACCCGCCTACAAAAGGCTAACTTTCTAAGAAACAGTGAGCTGGATGTAGTCGCGTCCTTCAGGGCGCGTGGTTGTTCGGTTCCGAATCGCCCCTCGGAACACCCAGCCTGACTGAAGGGGATAGGTATGATGCGGGCTAGTCCTCCAACCAATCGGGGGTTTTCTTGGTCTCCAGGAAGGACCGCACGCCCCGGCGGCACTGTGGACTCACCCTCTGGCCAGCGTTGGCCTCGGCGGCAATGGCCAGAGCCTCTCGCCATCCCATGCCAACCGTTCGGTTCATCAGCGCCTTTGTGGCCGCCAAGGCCGACGGCGAGGCCTTGGAACAGATCCCCAGCG
>JBDLIO010000711.1:0-2151 GCA_039714865.1 Acidobacteriota bacterium
TGCGTCATCGTGTAATAGTAGGTCCCGTTGAGATCGTTCTCTGAGTATTTCTTTCCCGCCTCCGCCGGCAGGGCTGCAGCCAAGAGAACGACCAGTCCGATCAGGATCACAAAAGCGGGCATGACGATAGAACGATTCATGTTTCTCTCCTTCGGGTTGCGGGGACTCCTGGTCCCCATCTTCGATTGACTTGACATTGACCGGGCATCTTCCGAATCAAATATGGGTTCCGCAGCGAGAGATGTCCACAAAACAGTTCCGGGTTTGCGGAACCTCTGTAGGACCTTTGTCTTTGCAAGAGGGTCACGTGCCACAATGGGCGAGGAAAGGGGAGTGTTCGATGCTTGAGGATCCGCACGACGAGCGTGAGGGCCGCGGTCGGTCAGCAAAAAAACGGGAAGCCCAGGCGGTTGAAGCCCTGGCGGTTCGTTTGGTCGAAGCGAGTGAAGCTCTGTGCAAAAACCTGCCGTTACCCGAAAAGCTGAGGGACAGCCTCGACCAGGCCCGCAGCATCAAATCTCGCAGCGCCCGCAAACGCCAGCTCAAACATCTGGCCGGCCTTCTCCGCAGGGATGAGGATTCGGCGGTTGCGGTTCAAGCAGCGCTCGATTCCGTCGGTCGCAGCAACCGGGCGGAGCGGGATTTTTTTCACCACATCGAAGAACTCCGTGACGCCCTGTGCGATCCGGACCGCTTCGCCGAGGCAATCGAAAGCGCAGCGGAGGAACTGCCCGGCCTCGACCGTCAGACCTTCACGGGCCTGGCCCAGAGGGTGCACCGAAACGGCGACAAGCGAGCATCACGGGAGATCTTCCGCCGCCTCCGGGCGCTGACGGAGCCAAGCTCTCGGGCATGACGCCGATCGGCGGCCTTTCACACAGTCTGGCGCCAACCCGGGACCCTCAGCCCGGCCGACGCTTCTATTCTTGCGGGTTGAGCCCGCAATAATAGGGTTCCATCGCCGCGGCGCCCAGGAACTCGGCGTCCCCTGTGCCGTTGTCCACCTTGGAGACGTAGGCCATGAAGCCTTTGGGAATGTCCTCTTCGCAAGGATCCTCGCTCATGGACGAGGGATCCAGCCACAGCTCCACGGCAATCGGACCGTCCACGACTCCGACGCCGAGCTGCTGGAAGGACCACTGGTTCATGCTCATGATTTTGATGGTTTTCGAGCCCTCGGCGAGTAAGGTCCCGTCGTTGTCCTTGATCCGGAAGTGGACGGTAATCGGAGCCATCGCCGAGGAGCTGGCGATGCCGAGGTTGGAACGGAAATTTTCGTCGTTGCGGGCGCCGGTGATGAACGAGGACGCCCAGCCGACATTGGTATTGACCACCAGCGACGGCACCGTCTGGCCGAAGGTGCCCAGGGCGCTGCCCACATTGTAGGTGCGGGTGACGGCGCAGATGACCGTGCCCTCCGGGTTCCCGAGCAGATAGTTGGGATCGGCCAGCGCGACGAGGCTTCCCTTGATTGCTTCGTCGTAGCCGAAGATATCCAGCAGTACATCCTCGGCGATGATGGTTTCTCCCGGGGCGAGTTCGATCTGGTCGGGGAAAAACGGGTTGAATTGGTTGTTCTGGTTGGCCGGGAAGAACTGGAGGCCGACGGAAATCGTCGCGTCCGTTGGATTGGTGATCACCAGGTCGGTGACCCACATGGTGTCTGCGAGGCCGGCGCCTCGGGCCACCACCGGAAAGAACTGGGTGTCGAGGACCTCCTGAGCCAGGACGGGAGTGGCGACCAGCAGGATGGTGAGAGCGGCGAGGACGAAACGGCGACGCATGACGAGTCTCCTTCCGGGGCGTCTGCCCCTGGGCCATGAATTGTATTGCTCTATCGGAAAAATATGGGTTCCCAAGACGGTCTTGTCAAGGAGAAAATGAGGAACCCGGGAAGTGGAAATCGTAAATGCCGCGCTCGATTCATTGAGCGGCGAATCCCTCGGGATGAGCCTGCTCTTGCTCGTCCATACGAAACTCTTCTACCGGTCGATACGATTGGTCACGAACCATTCGTTCGAGTCGAAGATATCTTCGTTCGTCAGCACTTCATGGCGAAGAAGGTCGGTCCTCAGAATAAGGTGTCCTTTGAGCCGCGCTATGACCTCGGTAGTTTCGGTCTTATTTGTGGCCGGCAGGCCGTAACTTTCC
>JBDLIO010000712.1:0-2148 GCA_039714865.1 Acidobacteriota bacterium
GGCGGAGAGGAAGGGATTCGAACCCTTGGACCTCGTGAAAGGTCAGCGGTTTTCGAGACCGCCCCGTTCGACCACTCCGGCACCTCTCCACACGGGGGCGGTATTCTACGACGAAAGACGTCTCTTGGCAAAGAACTCTTTGAGAAGTTTAGATGCGGCATCGGCCGACAGACCTCCCCGTTGGGCGATCGGGGGACACAGGCGGGGGTCTTCGGCGGCGTCGAGAACCGAACCGCAGGCGCCCATCACCGGGTCGGGAGCACCCCAGACGATCAGTGAGAGTCGTCCGTGTCGGCAGGCTTCAAGGCACATCGGGCAGGGCTCCAAAGTGACGTAAAGGGTCGCATCCTCGAGGCGCCAGTCTCCAGTCCTCCTTCCAGCGGCGCCCAGAACCAGAATTTCGGCATGGGCGGTCGGGTCGGAAAGTTCTTCCCTTCGGTTTCCGGAGCGGGCGATGATTGCGCCGCCGGAAACCAGGACCGCACCAACTGGAACCTCTCCCCGAGCACCGGCGGCGGCGGCTTCGACCAATGCCTCGTCCATGAATGCACGGTCCGCCTCGTCAAAGACCCATGAGGGCAGACCCGCCATTCAGCCAGCCACACCAACGAGGCGACTTCGAGCCATGAGTTGACAGCTGAGCCTCTTGCAATAATCAATCGGCACGATGCGGGCCGGGAGGCCCGCCCTCCCACCGCGAAACCTGGGGCACCGTGAATGGAGCGCGGGGCTCCTGCCCCGCAACGAGCGCCCCCTGGTCCCGCTCTTTTTGCAGGAGGCTGAGCTGACAGCTGACAGCTGAGAGCTGAGAGCTTCCAACCTACTTCAGCTCAACCCTGTCTCCGAGGACTACCGGCGACCATCCCCTGGTGATGATAGCGGTCGAATACCCTTCTTCCACCGTCAGCATACCGATTTCGCCGACAACCAGGCGAGGCATGCCCTCGACGGGATTGTCCCGGAAAACCGTCGCAAACTGACCTGGGTACAGGCCCTCAGCCTCGCCCAGGTCGACCATCAAAAGCTGGCCGATTCCACTCGTCATGACGAGGTCCTTGGAGTAGATGACGTATCCAGTGGCTTTCCCGTTGGCCGCATCACACCGATCCGTGGGGTCCGGGTCGACGACCAGCGGAATCGGGATCGGGCGGAAGGGAAGAAGAACGTCGCCCAACGAGACAAAATCGCAGGCGAAGGTAATCTCGGCAATCGACGAGTTCTCCTGCGCACAGAGGATCTTGAGTTGCCCGACATAGGGATAGGGATGGCCGATGGAGCTGCTGGACACGGGGTGCAGAACCCGAACTTTCTCGGAGCGGTGGAGGATGAAGAAGCGGTCTCCAGCCTTGATTCCCTGTTCGGCGCCTCCGTCGATGTAAACGACATCGCCCTCCGAAAAGTGATCCTGGAACTGGATCCTCTCGGCGGAGTTGATGCTGAAAGAAAAGATCGACTCGTCCTGTATCAACTTACCGAAACAGTAGATGTCAGCTGATGAGCCCAGCGGGTGTGGCATTCCGCCAAGGACCTCCTCAGGCTCTTGTGGTGCGATGACCTCTTCAGGAACCTCGTCGACAATCGGCTCCGGTTCCACAACGGCCAGGTCAATGACCACCGGATCACCGGGGTAGATCCAATGGGAGTCCCTGATATAGGGATTGCGCTCCCAGAGTTGGGGCCACAGGTATGGATCTCCGAGGTAGGCCTGTGCGAGATCCCAAAGAGTGTCGCCCTTGACGATGATATGAACCTGACTCCCCTCCGGGAAGTCCGTCGGGGGATCATAGGGTGTCCAGTGGTCCCCAACCAGGTGCAGCGGCTGCGGTGGCGGGGCGACGGACTGAGACGCCGCCAAACAGGGCAACAGAGCCAAGACGGCGAAGGCAACCGGAATTTTGATCTTCATGTTCCTTCTCCCAACTGGAAGCACAATTTCAGGGTACTGCACGCACGCAAATGCGTCAAACCTCAGTCCTTACTTGACAGCATCTCCGGGAAACACTGAGGTTCATTGGGGTTTTTCCGCCGGCGGTTCGCCCTCAGCGGCCTTTTGGCCCTTTTTTGCTTCCCTCTGCTTCTTTTCGATGATCTGCTTCAGGTGCTCTTGCGCGTCGCTGATTTCTCCGCGCACTTTCTCATAGAGGGCAT
>JBDLIO010000713.1:0-2143 GCA_039714865.1 Acidobacteriota bacterium
CCCCTGGACGGCGTGTGCCGGGTGCGCCTTCTCTTCATCGGGCAGAAGCCCGATCAAGCCGACGATGCGAAGAAAGGCGACACCGGGCACCGCTCGGCGAGCGTGTCAGCAACCGAGTCTCGGCCCAGGGCCGTAGGCCGGCGAGGTCATTTCCGGAGGGGCGGTCCTCTTCCCGATTCGAACCATGCAGCCCCTTCGGAAAACGCACCGAGCGGGGGCGCGCTCGGGCGGCCCCGAAGGCCGGGGATGAAGTTTCCAGTTTCATGTCTCCGCCAGGAGACCAAATTCACGCATAATGAACAAATGAATTCTGACCCACTGGTTCAATTGAATGGCGTGCATCGTGGATTCGGGCGGCGGGGAAAGGTGCGGCCGGTCCTCCGAGGTATCGATCTCGAGGTCGCACCGGGAGAGCTTGTCTGCTTGACCGGTCGCTCCGGAGCCGGCAAGACGACGCTCCTTCACATCGTTTCCGGGTTGGAACGGGCGGACGAGGGCGATGTCCTGCTCAACGGGCAGGACCTCAACCGGCTGGGGGAAAGCGGCCGCGCAGGGCTTCGGGCCAGGACCGTCGGCATCGTTTTTCAGGCATTCAACCTGTTGGAACATCTGACGGTCGGCGAGAACGTCATGCTGCCCGCCGCGTTCCTCCGCGGGTGGAAAGGAAATGCCAGGGATCGTGCCGTTGAGGTCCTCGACAGGGTGGGGCTTGGAGATCGATTCGAGAGTTTGCCCCGAGTGCTTTCAGGTGGTGAGCGGCAACGGGTCGCCTTGGCCAGGGCGCTGTTTGCGGTTCCGGCACTGTTGATCTGCGACGAGGTAACCGCCAATCTGGACCTCGAGACGGCGGGGGAGGTAGTGGCTCTGATCGACAGTTTGAGGCGTGACGAGAACATCGCCGTGTTGGCGGCCACCCATGACGAGGCGTTGGTTCGGCTGGCGGATCGAAGGTTGCAGCTCGAGGACGGATTGCTCCGATGAGTGCTTCTGAGACGAAAAGAGCCGGCAGGCCCCGACTTCTGCTGATTGATCTCAGGCGGTCCTGGGGTCGCCTTCTGGCCGCCGGTCTGGGGGTGGCTCTGGCAGCGGCGGTCCTGACATTTCTTCTCGGACTGGGACGCGGGATCGAGAATGCAGTAGTAGGGGAGTTGGCGCCTCCGGACCGAATCGAAGTCGCCGCTAGATCGGCTCACATTGATCTTGGGCCGCTCCGAATGGCCTTGGGCTCGGAGGTGCTCGGTCAGGAAGATCTCAAGCGTCTGCAGGCTCTCGAAGGAGTCGCAGCGGTCTGGCCCAGGGTTGGTTTGGCGGTTCCGGCCGTTGCCTCGGGAGGCGCCGGGCTCCTCGGTCAATCCCTGGTGACGGAACTTGCCGTGGAGGGTATCGATCCGGCTTTGCTCGGTGATGAGTTGGGCGGCGATTCAGATTTTGTCGGCCGGCCGGAACCCGGGCCCGAGGCGACGCCTTGTTGGAGCGACAGGGATTGCCCCACGGGAGAGTTCTGTCTTGACACTGTTGAGAGAAAAGCAGTCTGCCGGCCTCCGGTTCCGGTTGTGGTGTCCGAGAAGTTGATCGGCCTTTACAACGGCTCCATCAGGCGGGCCTATGGACTTCCCCGGCTCAACCCGGAGGCTGCCGTTGGGCTCGGCGCCGATGTTCAGTTCGGCGCGTCGTCGTTTTCCGCATCGGCCCGAAGAGGTGTTTTGAGAGATCGTTTGCAGTTGGTGGGGTTTTCAAACAGGGCGATGCCCTTGGGCGTGACCCTGCCGCTGGAAGAGGTGCAACGGCTCAACGCCTACTTTGGTGATGGTGATCGGCGGGGCGGATTCGACACCGTCACCCTCGGCCTGAAATCCGGGCGCGAGCTGGGATCGGTGACCTCTGCCGTCAGGCAAATGGGTTACCGGGTTGTACAGGATGATATGGAAAAGATGGCTGCCGCCGTTTCAGTCGCCACTGTGGTGATGGCTCTGGTGGGACTGGCCGTCGTGTGTGTGGCGGCCCTCGGAGTCGTGCACACCTTTGCACTGTTGGTGGACGGTCGACGGCGGGAAATCGGGATCCTCCGATCCATTGGTGCCGCCGGGCTCGACGTGGCCCTGCTGTTCCTTACCGAGGCTGCCCTGGTAGGCCTTGGTGGGGG
>JBDLIO010000714.1:0-2140 GCA_039714865.1 Acidobacteriota bacterium
AGTCGTCGACGTCCTTCATCTTGCCGGTGTTGAGGAAACGGTTGTGGGAGATGTGGGTCTCGGCACGCGAGCGGAAACGGACCTTGTCGGTGCCGGCATCGGGCGTGCGGGTGGTGGCCGAGATGCCCAGGTGGAGGGTCTTGGCTGCTTCCTGGTCACGGATGGGGGCCCAGACGAAGCGACCGGTGATGCCGACGGCATCGCTCTCACCCTCGTACTCTTCCGGATCGTCATCGTCGCCGATCTCCTGGCCGTAGATGCCGCCCATGAAGCGGAAGTGCTCTCCCCATTTGGCGTAGCTGACACCGATATGGCGGCCGGGCGCGAAGGCGTCGATCACGTTGGCGCGCTCCATGAAGCTGATGTAGCGCGATGTTGTCGTCTCTTCGAGGGAGAAGGGCTCGCGGTGCTGACCGATCTTGACCAGTGCGTTGTCCCAGCCGGCGTAACCGACGAAGGCATCCTTGACGTCGACCTCGGCTTCGGCGAAATCGAGATCCAACTCGGCGGCCCAGTCATCCCAGAGGAGGGCCTTGAGTGCAAAACGGCCGCGGCGCAGTTCGGCGCCGTTGTGCAGCTCGTTCTTGTCGGCGTCAAAATAGGCGGCATCAAGCATGACCCGCGCATCAACCCACCACGCGAATTCACCGTCGTCGGTTTTGAGGATCAGACGGCCGGTATCGGACCACACCTTCATGGCCTTCTCTTCGCCAAAGGCGAATCCAAGGCCCTTCTCGTTGCCCTGTTCTTTCTTCTGCTGGACGATTTCATCATCCTTGGCAGTGTCGCTCTCCTGCGCGATGGCCGGCGCACCGACGGCGAGCAACAGCGCTACGATTGCAATTCCAATGATCCAACGTTTCATGGTCTTTCTCCTTATACCTTCCAGTTTGATTCGGTCGGCGAGTGACGTCGCAGGCCGTCGCGGGCCCTCCACTGCATACCGCGTGCCAAGTGAAACAGGCGGAGTGCCCGACGGCAAGATCGCGGCTCAAGGCCGTATTGTGACCCAGATCCGGCTGGAGTGAGCGTGGCGAAGGGGCACCGATCAACGAGATCTCGCCGCCAAAACGGCGAAATTTCGCCACCATGAGCCTCGAGCTGACCCTGGCCGGAGGTCCCAGGGAACAGGAAGTGGAGTGCCGTCTTTGTGCGCCGATCCCCCTGATACCGAAGGCCACTACTCATCCTCGGCGTCCCCAATTTTTCTACGTTCCCCACTCTTGCACTCTTCAACTCTTGTACTCGTAGTCCCTTTTGACCTCTTCGACCCTTTTGACCCCTTTGACCTCCTCCCCCGGCATCAGATTTGCTTAGAGGTCCACCACGCGGTCCGGCAGGGAATGTCGCGGCGTGCAAATGGAGGTAACAGTGCCATCACGATCCCGACTCTGGTATGACCGGCAAGACCATGAGCTGCTCGCCCTGGTCGACCGTGTCGTCAGTCGGGATCGGCCTCGGAAGACTCTTCGCACTCTGATGAACCCTGCCCTGCATCCCTCCGGCATCAAGGAGATGGCCGCCCCCCGCGCTCTGCGGGTCGCCTTCGCCATGCTCAATCTGCTGGATTCTCTCGAAGCGGGCCGCGCCGAAGAAAGGCTCCAGGCGCTCAGAGCGGTCCGCGATGAGGTATTGACCGGCACCGACACCGCCTTCCGCGTTAATACGGCCCGGGTTCTACTCGAGATCATGAAGGACCTGGTGCGGTTTGACGGCGATGACCGACATCGACTTCGACTCGCGCACGATTTTCGCCAGGCAGCCACCGGCAAGGCACGGCCAGTCCGGCGTCTGCTCAAGCAATATCACCTGCTGGAGATGCCGGAGGACTGGTCCCAGGTCGCCTTCGACTTCCACGTTCATGACGCCAATACCAAGGGGAGAAAGTCCCCGACCCACCTGATCATGGATGCGTGGATCAAAGGAATTCGCACTCTGGGGGTCATCAGCTACAACTCCGTTCGGCCCGAATCGGCCCACGAGTTGCTCGAGGCAGCGACGATCATGGGTATCGACGCCCGCATCGGCGTCGAGCTTCCCGCGAAGTTCCGGGGCCGCTTTGTGCAATTGATCTGGGTACCGTGGGGTTTCCTCGGCACAAAGGACTTCCTCCAATTTTTGGCCGAACCCGAGATCCAGG
>JBDLIO010000715.1:0-2130 GCA_039714865.1 Acidobacteriota bacterium
AAAAGCACAAAGAAGAGAGGCAAAAAGCCCGCTGGGACTGCATGTGGGAGCGCGGGCCTCCAGGCCCGCATCGTGTCGACAGGAAATTTGCAAGTGGCTCAGCTCTCAGCGCGGCGGTGACCACCGATATACTCTGATGCGGGGGTGAATCGATGGCGTCCGAAACTGTTTTCTTTTGCACCGACTGCGGCCACGAGTCCAGAAAGTGGTTGGGTCAGTGCCCGGGCTGCGGCAGTTGGAATACCTACGTCGAACAGCTGCGCGCCCCAAAGCAAAAGGCGGGAAAGGGCGTTCGAACGCCCCCCAGGAATGAGGGGCCGGTGTCCGTGACCGAAGCTGTGGCCTCCGTCACCGAAAGAATTGAATGCGGCATCGACGGCATCGACCGGGTACTGGGCGGCGGCCTGGTCCCCGGGTCGTTGATCCTGCTTGCCGGAGAGCCCGGAGTGGGGAAATCGACGATTCTGCTGCAGGCGGCCGCGGCCCTTGCCGGACATTCTTCGCCGGCGATCTACGTGTCGGCCGAGGAGAGCGCCCAACAGGTTGCCCTGCGCGCGGAGAGGGTCGACGGCGTTCGTTCCCAATTGCTTCTGCATGCCGAAACATCGGTCGATGCGGTCATCGGTCATCTGGAGAATCTGGAGCCTTCGGTCATTGTCATCGACTCGGTTCAGACGATGGTGGCCTCCGAAGTCGAGGCGTTGGCGGGATCTCCCAGCCAGGTGCGGGCGGTCGCTGCCCGCTTTCAACACATCGCCAAGACCCGGGGAATCCCCGTGGTCCTGGTGGGCCACGTGACCAAGGACGGCATGATCGCGGGGCCGAAGTTGCTCGAGCACCTCGTGGACGTCGTGCTCAGCCTCGAGGGCGAACCCGGCCATGACCTCAGGGTTCTCAGGGCGACCAAGAACCGGTTCGGCACCGTAAGCGAGTTGGCACTGTTCTCGATGACCGGCTCGGGACTCGAGGGCGTGCGCAACCCGTCGGCCTGGCTGCTGGAGGATCGGCGGGCCGGGGCGCCTGGTTCGGTCGTTGCGGTGGCGCTGGAAGGAACGGCCCCTTTGCTGGTTGAGGTCCAGGCTCTGGTTTCGCAGAGCAATCTCGGGACGCCTCGGAGGGTTGCTCAGGGCCTGGACGGCTCCCGGCTCGCCCTGTTGCTGGCGGTCCTGGAGCGGCACGCCGGCATCCGGTTCGGCGAGAGGGACGTTTTCGTCAACCTGGTAGGCGGCCTGGCGCTTCGGGAACCGGGGCTGGACCTGGCGGTTGCAGCCTCCCTGATGTCGTCGGCGGCTGACCGCCCGCTTCCCGCGGATATCGCGATTTTCGGAGAAGTAGGATTGATGGGTGAGGTGCGGGCGGTCAGTCGGGCCGCGGAAAGGGTCCGTGAAGCCGAGGCCCTGGGCTTCGGCAAGGTGGTGCTGCCCTCCCGGAACGCCAGCGGCGACTACAGCCTTCCGGTGCATGCGATCACCGAGGTGTCGGGCTTGTTGGATCTGCTGTGTTGAGGGTTGAAGTGTCGGAACGAGCAGACGATTGAACCGCCAAGACGCAGAGAGCGCGAAGGAAACGCAAAGAGTTGAACCACAAAGGCACAAAGAACACGAAGGGTTTTGTTTGCATTTTTTTCTGTGTGCTACTCCCAGGTCAAGATCGTTCATTTATTGCAAGAGCTCCATCTCCACCTTATTTTAACTCCTTTTTAACTAGTGATTTACGCTTTATCTGTGAGAAGAAAGAAAACGAAATACGCAGAGCCGAATCAAGGCAGAAATCCAGGGGCTGCACCAGGGCTGACTGAACGTTCAACGTTCAACGTTCAACGCCGAAGTTCGCGTTTGGGGAGGCCGGATATCTGGGGGTTGACGTTCGTTGCCAGCGGCATCGGGGTTCTTGCCCGTAGGCCCTTGCCGCCCTTGAGCCCCGGCTGTTTCGTCCCACCACAATCCGTGCCGGTTCCTACTTCAAAGTTGAAGGTTGGCCGTTGGTATTGCACGTTCATTTCCGATTTGGTTTTGGCTCCGAGAGGTTTAACCCGACCTTCTCACCGGTTTTCGAAGCGAAAGGCGCAGAACGCAATGAGATTCGGTGATCTCGCAAGATGAGAAAGCGAAGGCATACTTGCGGTATGTC
>JBDLIO010000716.1:0-2126 GCA_039714865.1 Acidobacteriota bacterium
TCTTCCGCACCTCGCTACGAAAACCGGTGAGAAGGTCAGGCTAAGCTCCTAATTCACAGAGCCGGTCTCCCCGAGATTTTTCCGCGCGAAATCCAGGATCCGCTGGAAGGTGTCGGACTGCCGGCAACGCTCCGAGAGGACTTGAAACACCTCTGAAGCCTTTTGGGTATCTCCCGTGGCGACATAGGCGACCATCAGGTTCTCGAGGCTCTCACAGTCGTACTGGCGGGCGAAGGCCGCCGCCTCGGCAAAGACCAGCGCGCCTTCGACATCATCGCCCATATTCAGGCAGATGGTGAGTAGGGAGTAGATGTCGCCGACGTAGGCATTCTCGTAGACCTCGTGCAGGTAGGGGAGACAGCGTAAAAGGTATGGGGCGGCGACGGCGTACTGCTCACGCTCGTAAAAAAGTACACCCGCCGTATAGCAGGTCTGGCAGTAGACGCTGAGAACCTCGTCGAAGGTCGAGAGGTAGGGCTTGTACGAAACCAGGGCGCTTTCCAGGGCTTCCGCCGCCTGATCCAGTTCCTGGAGATCGTAGTGGATCGTGCCGACCAGACTGAGAAGAAAGGCCCGCCAGTTGACTTCGGTCTCGACCGACTGGAGATCCCGGAGCCGGCTGATGTCCTGGTGGTCGGCTTTGTGCTCGTCCATCTTGGCAATGATCGCCTCGATGCCTTCCGACACGACGCCGCTGCGGTCGGAACCGGTGTACCACTCTGGGATGCTCATGTGGACATTCTACATCGGAAGAAGCCAATCCTGCGGAGCCGGAACCAAGAGGAAACGGTACGCCTTAACCCCGAGCCCGAGCCCGAGCCGTTACCGTTGTCGTTACCGCAGCGCTTTGTCGGGCCTCTTTCGATGCTGGACTCAAATACGAACTCCGAGGAATTCCCGGGTCGAGCATCCACAGGTGATGCTGTGTGGGTTGGGGTTGAACCCGAGAAGAGTCGGTAACGGTAACGCGAACGAGCCCGAGCTCGGGAAAACCCCACGGTGTGCGATCACCGGCAAAGCCGCCAACTTCCGCTATTTGTTGAACGTCGGTTTGGTTTCTGCTTCGAATTTTCGTTTTGTTCGAGCGGGAGTTGCTATTGGCTCTCCGATATGACCTCTTGCCAGATCTCCAGGGCCCGCTTTTAGGTTCGGGATCGTTGGGTTAGGATGTGTGGCCCCGTTCGGATTGCCGAAAGGGAGGTTTGAGGAGAATTGATGAACGAATCGGTTGTCAGAGTGAGATATCGCGGGGAGGATCATTCGGTGCCGGACGGCACACGGGTCGATCTGTTTCTCAGGGAAGTCGACGGCGAGATCGGTGAGACGGTAATGGCCGCAATGGTCAACAGGCGAAAGGTCATGCTGGACTTTCCTCTTCGGGGCCGGGTGGATCTCGAACTGGTGCGCTTCGGGGATCGGGAGGGGGAGTCGGTCTACAAACGGTCCGTCTGCCTTCTCTTTCATGAGGCGTGCGCCGAACTGTTCCCCAAGGCCGAATTGGTCGTCGGCCAGAGCCTGGGCAACTGTTATCACTATCAGGTTCATGGTGAATATCCGAAGATCAAAGATATGGCCCGTGACCTTGAAAAGAGGATGACGGAGATCAGGGACGAGGCAAGGCCGTTCCTTCGCCGGACGGTCACAGTGGAAGAGTTGGAAGATCACTTCCGCAGGGAGGGCCGGGACGACAAATTGGACCTGTTGGCCACCCGACGGAGTTCCACCGTTCACACCATCAGTTGCGGTACCTTTGTCGATATCGCCCACGGGCCTTTCGCTCCGGATACCTCCTGTTTGCCGACCTTCGGCGTGCGGTCCTTCGGCGACGGCCTGGTTCTGCGCTTCCCCCGGCGTTCGGATCGGCAAAACCTGCCGCCGTTCACACCGCGAGAATTGCTGTTCAAGACCTACCTCGAGACCCGGCACTGGCAAGAACTGCTTGAAGTGCAGCGAGTCGGCCAGCTCAATCGGATCTGCCTCGACGGCGACGTAGGGCGCCTCGTTCGTGTGGCCGAAGGTCTGCACGAAAAGAAGATCTCTCGAATCGCCGACGAGATCTACGCTCGACTGCCTGACGTCAAGCTGGTGACGATCGCCGGCCCGTCGTCATCCGGAAAGACGACTTT
>JBDLIO010000717.1:0-2120 GCA_039714865.1 Acidobacteriota bacterium
TCTCGGGGCGGGAATTGGCTTGACCAACCTGACCGGTGGAGCCCTGAAATTCCGTTCACACCAAAAGGCCCCAATCCGTTTTGATGCCTTCTGGAATCGGGAAGACGGCCCCAACGCCGGCCGCGATCTCTCGGACCTCAGGATGGAGTTCATGGCCACGATTCCCCAGCTGACACTGAAGCGCCAATCCACCGAATACGACGTCGTCCAGGCCCTTTGTCACCAGATGGAAGAACAGTTCGCTGCTCTGCTCGTCGAACCGGCCTATCGCCTGATCTACGGTCTGATGAGTGCCCGTACTCTGGCCCGGGCCGGGGCGCTCGAAGAAGCAACCCAAATCCTGAAGCGCACCGGAACGACAATCGATCACCCCGAAATCAATTACCAATTCGCCCATCTTGAAGCCCTGGCCGGACACTTTGAAGAAGCTGCAGAAACACTGACCTCTTTGATCACGGACCCTCCGTCCGACCGGCATGGCACTCGCTCTGGCTTTGACGGACCCCATCTGGCCGTCCGTATCGGCGCCGAGATCCGTGACCCCGATCTCATCGAAATGGCGGTCGCTCGGCTGAGCAGCCGCGGGAGACGAACGGATTTGATCCGGGTGGCCCAGGCCCTCCAGGCACGGGCCAATCTCTGGTGGGACGATCTCCAACCCGAAGATCTCACCGTGACTTCGTGGGGCTACGCACCGGCTGGAGAAGCCATCGCCTGTCTCGCACGGTGGCGCCAGGGCAAATGTGCTGCAGACGAGATCACCGCGATGGAGGCCTTCATCGACCGAAACCCCGATGCAGCCACTGAGGGTCGGCTCGCCCTCGCCGCCGCCCTGATGGGCGCAGGCCGGCCGACCGAGGCCCTGGATGAGCTCAACCTCCTTATCGAGCGGATCCGCTTTGAAGCCGGCGCCGATTTCGCCCTTCATCAACTGCTCGACCTCGCCCGGGTCATGAGGATCGTAGCGCTCGAAGCCGACGGCCAAATAGACCGTGCCCGTACCGAGTGCGCCGAGCTTCTCGACACACTCACCCCTGGTCTCCTGCCGGCGATCTTGGTTGAAGAACTCCTTGCCCGAGCTCTTTAACCGCTTTGGCCTTTTCGATCCGTGGCCCGATCCAAACTCCGCGTTATTTGAGTGGGAGTGCTAGCCTCAGCGTGGAGGTGCGGTGGATTTTTCGTTTCGTCGTCAAGTGACGCTGAGCTGCGTGGTTCTGGTCGCGCTGCCATTCCTTACCCCGCACCCTGGGTTCAGCCAGGACATCCCCTGGGACCGTCTCAGTCTCGCCCAGGGCGCCGATCTCAATATCGGCGAAGAGGGATCGACCGACAGCGAATCGACGGTGGTCAAACTGCCCTTCGCCATCACAGTCAAGAAACCGGAGGCGGGAAGAATCGGAGTTAAACTGAGGGCGCCCGTGTATTTCTCCTGGAACCATACAAAGATCTCCGACATCGACGGCGACGACATCTCCTATAGCCTCAAGACCCTGGTCATCACGCCGGGAGTCGAGGTTTTGATCCCGGTCGGGGAGAGGTGGATGCTGCGACCGTTCGCCGAATTCGGGGCGATCAGCGCCCTGGATATCGGCGAACATGCATGGTTGGGATCAACCGGCATGAGGGCTTCGTCCTCGTGGGATCTCACGGGCTGGCGCCTGACCGCCGGCGGGAAGGTGCAATACACCCTCGCCTGGACCGAAGATTGGAAAACTCATGACGACGTTGGTTCCCTGGAAATCGGTGGTGGCGCAGGCTTTCCCCTCTGGTTCGATTTTCTCGGCGACCGTCCGACGGCCGGGTTCTTCTTCTTTCCACGGTGGTACTTCGAGGATCTGATCATCGAAGGCGCTGAAGGGGTCGCACTACAGGTAGATCGCCACCTGGAACTGGGACTTTCCTTCGAACTGCCCAGACAGCCCAAGGTGATCGGGATCAAGCTTCCCGCCTGGTACGGCGTCGGATATCGCTTTGCCGACGACTACGGAGCGTGGCGGATATACCTCGGGTTCCCGTTTTAAGAGCTGGATAGCTGGGAGGTAGGACAGAACGAACACTCAACGTCCAACGTTCAACGTTCAACTTTGAATGTTGCGCCCTTGGTCGGATAAAAATGGAAC
>JBDLIO010000718.1:0-2119 GCA_039714865.1 Acidobacteriota bacterium
CGAGAATTCGCCGGCCGTATCCATATAGGCGGCGGTCCACTTGCCCGCAGCCCGAACCCTTCCAAGAAGGGCTCGAATCTCCTGGGCCGTTGCAAATCCACCGCCGAAGCTGTCAACCCGAAGGCGAACGCCTCGTACCCGATCATCTTCGGCAGCATGGACCAGGGCACGCCTGATATCACGCAGGGCTGTAGGAGCACTCCCGGTCAGTTCGGCAAAGGGATCCTCCGCGGCGACCTCGACAATCGGTCCCTTCATTCGGAGGGACACGACCATGTCGCCCGGCAATTTTTTCTGAGACGCTGCCGCCACTATCAACGCCACGGCGCCCACAACCACGATCAGCGCCAAACACCCCAAACCAATGAACAGTCCCGTTTTCTTGGCCATCATGCCTCCCTGTTATACCTGAAAGACTATACGCCCAATAGTCGTCACGGTTCAAAATCACCGTCTACTTGGGTCCCAAGATCTTGCTGGTCGCCTCGGCGCCCGGCATGACAATCTTGGAGGCTTCCTGGCGCTGCATCTCCCGGGCTTCTTCCATCAGGGCCTCGATTCCCGCCTGAACCGCCTGCGGGTAATTGTCGATGGCCTCGGCAAGCGTCGTCGCTTCGATCTTGCCGCTGACCGGCACCGGCCCCATCTGGGACATGATCTGGGCCTGGGCGAAAAACATCATGGGGCGACCCAGGTCCCGGTTGCCGTCTGCGTCCAGCGGCGTCAGGCGCCGAATCGTGCCGACACGGAGATCGGTGATGACTTCTTCCAGATAAAGGTTGGAACGGTCGAATTGCACCTGATCGAGGCCCGTGACATTTGATTGATCCATTGGTGTCCTCACAACAAAATATTTCCCGCCCTCTCGGGCCGGGATCGATTATGGTACACGAGAAGGGGGAGCTATGGCTGTTAAATTGGCAGGGAGAATGGCGGAGCTTCGGGCATCCGAAATCCGGGAGATCCTCAAACTGACTCAAAGACCGGAGGTCATCTCGTTTGCCGGCGGCTTGCCGGCCGCAGAAACCTTCCCGGCCGAAGACCTCGCCGGGGTCACAGCCAGGGTCCTCTCCGAGGATGGGCCTCGAGCCCTCCAGTACTCCCCGACCGAGGGCTTTCCCCCGCTGAGGCAGGCGATCGCCGACCGCATGAATGCCAAGTTGGGCACCGCGGTTGAGAGCTCGGAGATATTGATCACCAGCGGCAGCCAACAGGGCCTGGATTTCACCGGCAAGATCCTGTTGGATCCCGGCGATGTCGTCCTGTGCGAGAGCCCGACCTACCTCGGTGCTATCAAC
The DNA here is from genome assembly GCA_039714865.1 of Acidobacteriota bacterium. Lineage (GTDB taxonomy): Bacteria > Acidobacteriota > Thermoanaerobaculia > Thermoanaerobaculales > Sulfomarinibacteraceae > DAOWGJ01. Next base: position 1,299 of record JBDLIO010000718.1, read on the forward strand.
GCCTTCAAGGCCTACGAACCCCGGTTCGTCGAGATCGAGACCGACGATGACGGCATGGTGGTCTCAGACCTTCAGCGCCGACTCGAAGAGATCCCCAATGTTCGTTTCATCTACGTCATTCCTGATTTCCAAAACCCCAGCGGTAATACCTGGAGCCTGGATCGACGCAAAGGCGTTTTGGAACTGGCCCGGCGCTTCGAAATTCCCGTCATCGAGGACAGTCCTTACGCCGAAGTGCGTTTTGAAGGCCAACCGGTACCGCCACTCAAGAGCCTTGAGGGCAACGAGTGGGTCGTCTTCCTCGGCACCTTTTCCAAGGTCTTCTGCCCCGGGCTGCGGCTGGGATGGCTCTCGGCCGCGCCGGAACTCTTCCAGAAGTACGTCTTCGTCAAGCAGGCGGCCGACCTCCATACCTCGACCCTGGGCCAGATGCAGCTCGCCGGCTACCTTGACGCCTACGGCCTCGACGGCAACATCAAGGGCGTCATCGATCTCTACCGCAGCCGCCGGGATGTCATGCTCAAGGCAATGGAGGCAGAGTTTCCCCCCGGCATCAGTTGGACCCGTCCCGAAGGCGGCATGTTCCTCTGGGTCACCCTGCCGGAACAGCTCAACGCCCGGGAACTCCTGAAGCAGTGCCTTGCGGAGGACGTCGCCTTCGTGCCCGGTGGACCGTTCTTTCCCAACGGCGGCCACGAGAACACCCTGCGAATGAACTACTCCACCAGTTCTGCCGAGCGCATCGAAGAGGGCGTCAAGCGGATGGCGAAGGTGCTGCGGCAGGCGATGGCATAGGTGGCGACCCAGACGGGTGAAAAGAG
>JBDLIO010000719.1:0-2112 GCA_039714865.1 Acidobacteriota bacterium
GCAGTTCGGACGGCAACAGTTGACCAACATCGTCTACAAGGTCGGCTCTGCGGAGGCCATGCCCCAGGCCCAGAAGGAATTCAATGAGGGCCTCGCAGCCAAGTATCGCTTCGACCCCACTGACGACGCCGTAACAGGTGTCTGGGATACCGCACGGGGGGCGGAGATCATGGACCAGTCGATGCTGGGAATGCAGATTTTCCTCGGCATCATCGGCGCCCTGACCCTGCTGATCGGCGGCATCGGCGTCGCCAATATCATGTATGCCGTCGTCAAGGAAAAAACCCGGGAAATCGGGGTCCAGATGGCCCTCGGCGCCCACCGGGGCTGGGTTACCTGGCCCTTCGTTCTGCAGGGCGTTGCCTACACCTTGCTCGGCGGCGTTTTCGGCATGGTCATCGCCCTCGTCCTGGTCTCCTTGATCGCCCTCGTGCCGGTCGAAGGCAACGATGCACTCGAGTTTCTCGGCAAGCCGACCCTGTCGTGGCACATCGCAGCCGCCACCGCCTTGATCCTCGGGACCGTCGGAGTCGCCGCCGGTTACTTCCCTGCCCGCAGGGCCGCAAGCGTCGACCCCGCCGAGACCCTGAGGTACGAATGAGTAGAAGCTATCAGCTCTCAGCTATCAGCTATCAGCTATCGGCTTGGCCGTTGGCAGGAATCAGAAGAGAGCCACAAAAAGGCACAAAGAGGCACAAAGAGGCACAAAAAGAAATACCAAGAGGCAATTTGGGCTGTGTCCGGGAGCGCGGGCCTCCCGGCCCGCATCGTGGCGCCGGAAATTGTGCAGGTGGCTCAGCTGTCAGCCGTCAGCTCTCAGCTGGCCGTAGGGGGGGCCTTGGCCCACCATCGTTCGGTATTCGGAAGGATGAAATGATGAACTGGGCACTTCCCAAAAGACGCACAGTGGCTCCGACGTCAAACGGTCACATCATCCAGATGCGGGCGATCCGCAAAGTCTATGACACCGGAAAAATCCAGGTCGAGGCCCTTCGCGGAATCGACTTCGAGGTCGCCCGCGGCGAATTCGTCGCCGTTGTCGGTCCATCGGGATCCGGAAAATCAACGTTGCTCAACCTTCTGGGATGCCTCGACACTCCCTCCGGCGGGGATTATCTGCTGGGCGGCGAGCCCGTCGCCGGTCTGGACAAGGACCGCCTGGCAGATGTGCGAAACCGGCGCGTCGGATTCGTCTTCCAGAATTTCAACCTGTTGCCACAGCTGACCGCGCTGGAAAATGTCGAAATGCCGATGCTGTTCGGAGGCATAGGGCGCAAGGAGCGCCGCCGGCGAGCCACCGAGGGCCTGGAAAAGGTCGGTCTGGGAGATCGCATCGACCACAGGCCGACCGAGCTGTCGGGCGGCCAGATGCAGCGGGTCGCCATCGCTCGCGCCCTGGCCATGGAGCCCGACATCCTCCTGGCCGACGAACCGACCGGCAATCTGGACACAAACTCGGGGACCGACGTCCTGTCCCTGCTGCAGGAGCTCTGGAACCAGGGCAGTACCCTGGTTGTCGTCACCCACGACACCGCCATGGCCCGCAGAGCCAATCGCGTGATCGAAATTCGGGACGGCCTGGTTGTCAACGATCAACAAAATCATTCTGACCAAACGCATGAAAAACGCAGAGACGCAGAGACGCAGAGTTCAGAAATCAATCGATAGGGTCTGCGAACGGCGTCCAGCTCCCCAGGTCAAGGAAGAAGAGACCCGAGTTTCACTTTTTCAAATCAATCAATACGCGAACCACCCAATTCACTACCACCATACTCAAAGACCATCTTCTGTGTTCCCCCCTTTGCGTCTCTGCGTCTCTGCGCCTCTGCGTTTGTTGCCTTCAGATCGCCCGAGACAGCGCCGCTTCGAGCGACGGCACGGCGAACTGATAGCCCGCCCGTTTCAACACCTCGGGTTGCACACGCGCACTGGAAAGCAGCAGGGCATCGGCCATTTCTCCGGCCAGAAGGCGAACCGCGAAGGCCGGGGCGGGCAGGAACGCCGGCCGACGGAGAACCCGACCCAGCGTCCGTGCGAATTCCCGGCTGGTCGATGCTTCCGACAACACCACGTTGATCGGACCGGTCAGTTCGTCGTGCTCCAATGCAAAGG
>JBDLIO010000720.1:0-2101 GCA_039714865.1 Acidobacteriota bacterium
ACTATCCGATGCCCCCGGCGGACGACGACATGGTGGAGTTACTGACAACCGAGAGCTGAGAGCTCCTACGGTGTGGTGCTCGACCACCCGGAGGTATCTCCGTCTTCGAATCCGTCTGAGAATAGACCACGGTCGACCTCTGGGACTCCGAGGACTTCGATGTCGTCAATGTTCCAGCCGCAGTAGGTCCATCCGCCGTCAGTCGTGCCCATGGTCCAGCGCAGGTAGACCGTCTCGGCGTCGTCGGCCACGCTCGAAATGTCCAGGTCGACCGGGACCCAGGTCGCATCCGCGACTTCGGCGTCGTTTTCCCACACGGTGGTCCAGTTCGTTCCGTCGGTACTGACGCGGACCGAGGCGTGGTCATAAGTGGGGCTTTCGACCCCGAGCCACCGCTGGAAGTTCAGGTGGACGCCGTACAGGCCGCTGCAGTCGAAGGCCGTGCTGGTCAGATGGGTCTCAGGCAGATTATTGGGATAGTCCCCGTTGAGGTTGTAGCCGTAGACTGAGGTTCCTGAGAAGCCGGCTGTCGGGTCAGGACCGCCATATTGGCCGCCCTGGCCGGTCGGTTGCCCCCAGGCCCACTGCCCTTCGGTCGTCCAGCCGGGATCGCCGTCCAGTGTTTCGGAATGGGCAACTTCGGGGTCCCCGACCGCGATGACGACCGTTCGGCTGGTGTCGCCGAGGTGGCTGGTAACGTTGGTGAATACAATCTGCGAGACATAAGCCCCGGCCTCAAGCGCATCGGCGGCGCTGTTGACCTCGACCGTGATGACGGCCGTCGACCCCGGGTCGAGTGATCCCGAGACCGGCCCACTCAGGGTGATCCATGCGGTGGGCTGATCCAGAGTGACATCGTAGATGATGGTGGTCGGGTCACGGTTCTCCAGGGTGTATTGAACCGTCGAGGGTTCGAATGGTCCTCCGACCGGCCCGTATGCGATGAGGCCGTGCGACTCTTGAACCCGGAGGCCCGGGATCGAGGTCAGGGCCTTGATGCAGATGTTGCCTGTCTCTTCGACAGTCGTGAAATCGACCCACTCAGATCCGGGCCGAACAAAAGACTCGCCCGGCGCGGCGATGCTTTCAACGACGGTTCTCGTCGAGGCCCCCAGGAGGACCGGCACATCCGAGGTCCGGTCATAAGCCAGGCCCCCGCCAACGACTTCCAGTTCGACGAAGAAATCATCGCCTGCGGCCAAGGAGATCGGGGTCGGAAGGTCAACCGTGTGCAGTCCGACATGACTGAAATTCCCGGTCGTCGAACCCAGGAGATCGAGCAATTGGCCTCCTTCGAATCGGTCCCAGACTCGAACGGCGTATCCGGCATTGTCTTCGGTAGTGATGATGCCGACGGCCTCGAGGACCTCGTCGCCGACTGCAGTGAAGGCGGCAAAGGCCCGGCCGGCGTCCGAATAGGTGTCACGCCATCCGTGGTAGTCGTGGGAGTAGGTGGTGTCCCAATCGGGGGGGGCGACGTCGCGGTAGGCAATGGCGCCCATCTCCGGGTGTTTCCCGGCATGTTTGTCCCAGTAGGAAATCCAGAAATAGCCGCCGAGGCCCCAGCCCTCGCCCCAGCTGTTCTTGCACAGCCATGCGCCCGGTCCCGGGGCGCCTGAAACCGCTTTGTCGTCGTCCCAGCCGATGATGGCGATCGCGTGGTTGGGATCGAGACCGGACGAGGTGGGTTGATAGTGGATATAGGAGCCGTTGATGAAGGCGCCGTCGTAGCACATGCAGGTTCCGATGACGCCATAATCGATCACGGCTTGTTTGATTGTGTCGATGGTCTCGAGGTTGTCTCCCGCAACGTACCACTCGATGTGGCGCGGAGCGAAAAAGTGGTAGTCGTCGCGATAGCGGTCCGGCGGTGTGTCGTAGGACTGGCCGTCGATATTTCTGACGGCGCCCTCGCCCCGCCCCAGATAGGCAGAGGTCACCCGGTAGTCACCGCCCTGGTGAACTTCCAACCCGGCCCCGGACGGAGGGTCCAGGTCGTCGTTGTTGTGCTGGTTGAAACCGTTCCACCAGTCGAGGTGGTATTCGGCCAGGTCCGGTTCGCCTATTTCACCGGCCGCATCCCATGCCCCGGTCATCAGCA
>JBDLIO010000721.1:0-2100 GCA_039714865.1 Acidobacteriota bacterium
AGCCGGGGCCGTTCGGAGCCGAGCTTGCGCAGAACCAGGTCGGTGTAGCCGAGCGAGGTCGCCATGGCCTGGCGAAGATGGGCGGGCGGATCGGCGTAGGGGTCCGCGCCGGGATCGGGCATCAGCGCGGTGGCCGGCAAGTGGACCATGCGCATCAGTTCACTATCGGGAATATCCATCGGTGAAGGCATGACCTCGTTGACGAGGTCCATCAGATCCGGCGGCCAGGTCTTGCCCTGGTCCACCGAACTGCGGCCGGTCACGCCGAAGCTGTGCCAGGCCACATAGTCGCTCACCAACCAACCGTTGACCGGATCAGCCGGCCAGGTTGCCCACCAGCCGACGATGCCGCAGGTCAGATCGGCCTCCGAGGCGATGCTCCAGAAGGTCCTCACCTTTCGCTCGTAACTGCTGATGGGCATCTTCGAGCCGTCCGCGGCGTCGGTCATGAACCAGGTCACGCCGTGCACGTCGGGAGCCTTGCCCGTCGCTATGCTTGTCCACAAGAGGGGAGAAATCATCGGCATGTCGCTGCGCAGGATACCCCACGCGCCGCCATCGCGCAGACCGGCCAGGTGGGGCAGTTCGCCCCGGGCCATCATGGGTTCGAGCTGGTCCCAGTCGGCGCCGTCCAGTCCGATCACCCATACCTCGGGGCCGGGTTCCCTGGAACAGCCCGCAAACCCCGCCAACAGAACAGCCGCAGCCAGCACAAGGGGAATCACTCGATGATAATTCATTATAACCTTATAGTTGGCATCACCTTAAGTCGCGACGGGCGCGATTGTCGAAAACAGGCTCCAATCAACCTTTTCTGTCCCGGGCACTACGTGGCTGGGGACAAGATCCGACGGTCAGCCAACTCAGAAATTTCAAAACCCCGATATTTCCCGCTCCGATAAATACCCCCCGCCGCCGCATACCGCGACAGCCGTATCCTTATCAAACGGGTCCCATCTGACTTAACGGATTGGAGAGAGCTTGCACAAGGGGACAAGATTATTTTTGTCGGATTTTGGCCTGAATTGCTATTCCCGACCCAGTGCCACAATGGGATCCATGCGGGCGGCCTTGTTGGCGGGATAAAGACCGAAAAATATTCCGATGGAGATGGAAAACAGCGCCGCCCCCACGGTCACGAACGGTGAAATTGCGAAGGGAAAACGCAGAACGTGCGTCATGCCCCACGAAGCCAGATAACCGAAAACAATGCCGATGACCCCGCCGATCCCCGTCAGGATGCCCGCTTCGACCAGGACCTGGAGCAACACGTCCTGTCGGCGGGCCCCCACAGCCATCCGCACCCCGATTTCGCGGGTACGCTCGGCCACCGAGATCAGCATGATGTTCATCACCCCGATCCCGCCGACCAGCAGCCCGATGGACGACAGCACGACCAGGACCAGCGCGATGCCTCCGGTGACCTTGTCGATGATCTCACCGTAGGTTTCACTGGCGATGATGTCGAAATCGTTCTTCTGCCCCGGCCGCAGGCGGCGTTCGCTGCGCATTATCCCGGTTATGTTGGAGATGACCTCGTCGGTATCGTATCCCTCCTCGGTCAGAAGGGCGATGTTCCTGTCCTCGAACCCTTCCTTCAGACCGTCCTTTTCGAAGGTGGTCCAGGGCACGCAGACGTAGTTGTCCCCCAGGGCGCCGATGATGTGCTTGCGCTCGGACATGGTGCCGACGATGAGATAGGGCTGGCCGTATATGCGCAGGGTCTTGCCGACGGGATCGCGGTTGGGGAACAGATCCTTGCGGGGTCCGTAACCCAGCACCGCGACGCGGCCGCGGGAAGAGACATCGGACGCGGTGAAGAAACGGCCTTCGTCCTGGGTGATCGAAAACATGAAGGGGAAGTTCTGGGAACATCCGAAGACCTGGACGAACTGCGTCTTCTCCTTTTCGTAATTCAGGACCGTGCCGCTGTTGTTGGTTACCTCGTAATCGATCATGCCCACGCCTTCGGTCGCCTGGAGCGCGGCTTCCAGTTCAGGCATCAGTTGGGGCCGACGCATCTTTTCGGCGGGATCGCCGCCGCCGACGCCGCTGTTTCGCGAGATGTAGATGTAGGGCCGGTTGGCCGAGACAACGTCG
>JBDLIO010000722.1:0-2097 GCA_039714865.1 Acidobacteriota bacterium
GGAGGCGATGGTACTGGCCGGGGTGGCCCGGAGTATCGGCGCCCCTCAGGCGGAGAGAGCCTTCCTCGAGAGGGCGCTGGAGAGTCCGACATACGGTGAGGTTGCCCGGATCGAGCTTGCTGAGATGCTGGTGGACACTGATGCGGAGAGGGCAGCCTTGTTGGTCCTTCCGTCATTGGAAAAGGCAGGTTCCAGCCAGTTGCGTGAGGCTGCTGCCGGGGTGGCTCGCAAGAGCCTCTTGAAGGGACTCTCGCCGGAACTCCAGCGTTCGATAGAGCTTGCATCACGGCGGCTTCCCCGGTCGAGCAGGAGAGCGATCGAAGCGGTTGCTGCCGACATCGAAACCGGGAGTGGGCGACAGACGTTGCGCCGGCTGCTCGAGAGAGACCGGGGAGACCTGCCGGCCTTGGAGGCTGCTCGTAGATTCGAGGCGCTCAGTGATCTTTCGCCTCGGGAACAGTGGCTGGTTGCCGTTTGCCTCTTTCGCCATGCACTGTATGAAGAGGCCGCTTCGGCTCTCGAGATTGTGGCCGGATCGACCTCGAAGGACATCCCCGAAGGCGAGGCGGCCTTTCTCAGGGGGCGGTGTGCCTTCCGACTGGATCGGTGGGCCGAGGCTGAAAGGTGGTATCACCGTGCGCTCAAGACGGCGTCGACCGAGACGCGCAGGGCGGAAATCCAGGTGCATCTGGCACGGACCCGAGAGTTGGCTGGAGACCTTGACGGAGCGGCAGAGATGGCACGCCGTGCCGTCGTGACCAAGAGTTCCGACGATCGGCGCCTCTTGTTGATCAGACTTCGGTTGCGCCAGGGTCGCCGGGATCTGGCGGATCTCGGCCTTGCCGGTCTGAGATCAAGGCCCGCCAAGGCCCGAGGACGGGTTTTGATGGCCCTCCATGAGTTGGCCGGGGGCAGGACAGAAGAGGCTCTCGATACCTTGAATTTGATCCAGACCCGTCCCTGGAGGGGGCCGGTGCGGGTCGTGGCTGCAGGAGAGTTGGCGCGGACCGATCGGCCCGTTGAGGCGGTCGCCATGCTGGAAGGTGCGGTGAAGGACCTGAACGCCTTCTGGGGGGGTCAAGCTCGGAGGGTGATGGCTTCGCTTCCGCCGGAAGTGATCGCAGACTGGCGGGACCGCCAGAAAGAAATGGTCGACGCGGAAGGAACGAGCGTCGGTCCCGCTCTGAGACGGTGGGCGGTGTTGGAGTTTGACCTCGATGTCCTGACCGGCATCCGAAAGCGTCTCGCCTCGGCCCTTTCGATTCGTCCCATGGAGACCGAACCCTCGGTTGGGGGTTTAGCGGGGGACCTCTGGTCCATCGGACTGGTCCAGGAAGCCGTTCGTTGGGACCCCGGGGAATTCCCGGTGAAACCTCCGGAGGAGGGACTGTGGACGGTGCATCAGTTCCTGGCCGGGAACAGCCCATGGCGAGCGATTCGAACGGCTCATGCCGTTTGGCGGAGTTGGGGCGCCGACCTCCCGATGCGGGCCTATCCCGAGGTCTTGGAGGCAGCGTATTATCCGGTGCCCCGGCCTGACGAGGTGATGAAGGCGGCGGATGGCGGTGGCATCGATTGGGCTATTGTCGCCGGTGTTGCGCGTGAAGAGTCGCGATGGAATCCCGGAGTTTTGTCCGTGGTAGGTGCGCGGGGCCTGATGCAGTTGATGCCGCTGACGGCAGCCGCGGTGGCGGCCAGGACGGGGAAGGCAACCCCAACCCCCGAGCAGCTTTTCGAGCCCGAGTGGAGCCTCGAGCTGGGGGCGGCCGAGTTGGGGCGCCTGAAACGTAGCTTCGGAGGCTTCAGCGCAGGAGCAGTCGCAGCCTACAACGCCGGGGAAGCCCAATCGCATCTTTGGATCGAACAGTGCGGCGCCGATTGTGACGAGGCCCGCTTCGTGCTGACAATCACCTTTGATGTCACTCGGGGCTACACCGAAGACGTTCTGGCTTCAGCCGAGACCTACCGCAGGCTATTTCCTCGCCTGGCGGAGGTGGACCCAAGAGGAAACGGTGCGCCTACTCAACGAAGCGAGTGACCCGGTGGCGTTCCCGGCATTGGTCCAGCCAGCGTTCGATCTCGGCGTTGAGTTTCTCT
>JBDLIO010000723.1:0-2095 GCA_039714865.1 Acidobacteriota bacterium
CGGGCCACTGGCCTCCGCCATTGAACCTTTCGTCGACGATCAAGCCGTCGGTCATCGCCTGCGGGAAGAACTGCCGAACCAGCTCGCTCTGTCCCCTGATTCCGGTATCCGGAACAAAGACATAACCGACGCGCCCGTCAGTGGCCTCGGCCACCCTCTTGCGGTTGCTCTCGACCCACGCGAAATACCGCAGCCGACTCTCGCTGCCGAGGGTTTCAACCAGAACCGACCTTGATCCATCAAAGGACGGCTTGGAATTGACCGTCAGTTCGACCGTCTGATTTGCAAGCCCCTCGAACGCTGCCCAGGGGTTGGGGTAGGAAGCCAAAGGCCGCCCGTTGACCGCCAGAATGTAATCGCCCTCGCCGACCTCGATCCCCGTTCGGTCGAGGGGAGACCGGATGTCCATCTCCCAAACAGCAGGCTTGATGATTCTCGCGATCTTCCACTGGTCGTCAGCGCGCTCCCAGTCGATACCCAATAGGCCGACACTGCCTTGACGCGTCTTCTCGAGGTCCCCGCCGCCGCGGTAGGAGTGGGACACGTTGAGCTCACCGATCAGTTCCCCAATCAGGAAATTGACATCCCACCGCGTCACGGCATCGTCGATCAGGGCGCCATAGCGTTCCCGCATCGTTTCCCAGTCGACTCCGTGCATCGCCGGGTCATAGAAAAAATCACGCTCGGTCCTCCATACGTCGGCAAATATCTGCCGCCACTCGGCCCTGGGGTCAACCTGGACTTTCATGCTCGAGGTTTTCAGCGGCGTCTCCACATCCTGGCCCGGCGCCGGATCGACGATGGCCAACGCTTCTCCCACTGCCACCAGGATCTTCTTGCCGTCGGCCGACAGGGCAAAGTCACCGACACCGGCGAGCACATCCTCGGCCTCTCGGGCCTCGAAGTCCCACAGTCTGAGTACCGGTTTCTCCTCGCCAGAGCCTGTCCGCGGTTGCTGGACAAAAAGCAATCGACCCTCGACCGATGCCAGGTGGGCGTAGTTACCGGCATCAGGCGGCAAGAGCACCATGCGGCTCTCCATACCGTCAAACTCGATCTCTACCGGTTCTTTTTCATCTTCGTCTTCGGCGCCGTCGTCGTCCTCGTCTTTATCCACGTCCTTGGAGGCTCCATCTCCGTTGTTTTCGTCCTCTTCGACCGTCTCGTCATCCGATCGGGGTCCGATCGGGGATGCAACATCGGCCCGAAGAGGAACTGCAGCGATCCGCGTGGCGTTGGCATAGACCCAGGTTCCGAAAAAATCCCCATAGGACGGGGAGAATTCACGGTCGACCAGGCAGAACAGGTAATCACCCCCTGCATCGAATACCGGTCCGGCCGCCCCGTAAAAACCGCTGGTGATCTGGTGCAGTTCGGCCGCGCCCGTGTCGTAGACGAAGACCGCCGACACCATGCTTTCCAGACCCTTGGCGTAGGTCAACCACCGGCTATCGGAAGACCAGTTGATCTCGAAGCCGTCAAGCGCCGGGAACGAGGCCCTCAGCTCGAGTTGATCTACCTCAGTCAGGTCTCCACTTGAGACATCGAGCAGACGAATCATCTGCTTCTCGTCGATGAAAACGATGGTCTTGCCGTCAGGCGACCAGAAGGGCTGGAAACGGTAGCCCGGGCCGAAATCCGTCAGCTTTCGTTCGGCTCCGGCGCCGTCGGCCGCTCTGAGGTACAACTGCCACTCTCCGCTTTCGTCACTCCAGTAGGCCAGTTGGTCGCCATCGGGAGACCACGCCGGATAGCGTTCCCTGCTTCCCGGACTGCGAGTGACATTCCGCACGGGACCGTGCTCGGCGGGTACGGTCAGAAGCTCACCCCGGACCTCGAAAACCGCCCTCTTGCCGGTCGGCGAGATGCCTCCGCTTTCGATGGCATCACCAACACCGACTGTCCGGGGCCTCAATGTGGCCTCGTCGGTCACGACCTCAACCGAGACCTGCCGGCTTTCGCCGCTGCCCAGATCCATCAGGTAAAGCGAGCCGCCGGCCTCGTACACGATCTCCTCAGGTCCGATCGCAGGAAAATGCACGTCGAAATCCTCGAAATGCGTCATCTGCCGGGTCTCACCGGTTGCCGGGTCGAC
>JBDLIO010000724.1:0-2095 GCA_039714865.1 Acidobacteriota bacterium
AGGTGGACCGGTTTCAGGGGGGCAGGTCATCGTTGTCGCCGGTGATCACAGCCATTTGCAGTCGGTCCTCAGCGAGTACCTGCGGCACTACAACCGAGAACGCCCGCCCCGTGGATTCTCGCTTGAGACGCCGCCGCCGATCGAGTGGGGTCAACCGGCCCTTGACGAACCCGGAGCCCCGGAGCCGGTCATCGAGCAATCGCAGGACCTCCCGGGGGTCGAAGCCTCAGGTTCCGAGGCGACGTTTGATGAACCAGCCTTCGACGTTGGGCCGCCGATCGGTGACGAGGCCGAAATCATCGAAGATCTCGAACCGATGCCGTTCGAGGAGATCGACACCCAGACCGGAGTGTTGGTGCCGCCGCCGGTTGCCCAGGGAGCCGACGCCTTCGCCGCCGAACCGGCGGATCTCTTGCCGGAAGGGCCGGGAAAGCCGTTTGAAGCTGACGACCAGAGTGTCAGTGTGGCTCAATATGACACTGCCGATGTCGGAGATTTCCCGAGCCCGGTTCAGGGTGGCAGGGATGACCATCTTCAAGAGACGATGATCGATAAGGCAGATGCGGTCGCCACAGGTGACGCTGAACGCAGTGCATTTGAAAGCCTCGCAGGAATGGATCGAGATCTCTCTTCCGACCAGGACGGCCTTGCGGCCTCGGACGCCGGTCCGGGTCACGAAGTCGACGATCTCGTTGCGGCAGTCCTCGGCCCCCAGGAGACGGTAGAACCGACAGGGGGCGCCGTTCAGCCTCCGCCTGCACCGTCATCCCCCGCGCCGGTCGTTTTCGATGACCGTGATCCATTCATCGAGGCGGGATGGGAACAGCCGGCCGTTGAATCACCCGTGGGTACCGGCGTTCTGGTGATTGACGAAGAGGACCAGTCGCCGGTTTCGGTAACGGCTGGTGACAACAGCCTGGCCCTCAAGTTGACCGGGACGGGCGCCATCGTGGAGTCGGGCCAGGTGCGGGCCCTTGATGTCGAGGTCCCGGTTCCCGGGGACTGGGTCGGAAATCGTAAGGTGACGCTGCAGTTGCGGCTGACGCTGTTGCCCATCTCGGAGGATGAGAATGATGGAACAAATAATCCTGCCTGAGGGGCAGGAGTCCTTCAAACTCAACGAAGTCTGCAAGCTGGCCAATGTGCAGCCCTACATGTTGCGTTTCTGGGGCCAGGAGTTTCCTCAGTTGGAGGCCGAGAAGAGTGGAACCGGGCAACGTACCTTCCGGAAGGATCAGGTCGAGCTGATCCTCGAGATCAAGCATTTGCTCTTTGACGAGGGACTGACGATCGCGGGGGCCCGGAAACGGCTCGACAATGGAGATGAGGGATCCAAGCCGGCGGCCGTGCCTCCTCCATCCGAGGAAGAGGCCCCCCCGGGCGACCAGAAGGAAGACAAGCCCAAGAAAAAGAGACAGAGCAGGGCCAAGAAAAGTCCTTCACCAAAGCCGGTGGCGGCAGGTTCTCGGGGCCAAAAGGTTGACAAACACCCGGTGGAAAACGTACAACCTCTCCTCGCGACACTGCGTGACGTTCGTGCCGAACTCGCAGATGTGGTCGCTGAACTGAAAATCAAATAGGGTCGGGACGTAGCGCAGCCTGGTAGCGCACCTGAATGGGGTTCAGGGGGTCCAGAGTTCAAATCTCTGCGTCCCGACCATTTCTTACTCTCGCCGTCCTTCGGGGCGGCGTTTTTCGTGTGTCCCGCCACCGCGGCCCTCGCTTCGCTCGGACCTTCGAGCGATCGGCTACAGGGTTCCGGAAGCAAGCTCCCGTCACCCTTCCGCCTCACGCTCTGGCCGGTTGCACCGGCCACGGTGGCTCGGCGCGCTCCATGCTTGTGGGATTGCAAACCGACCCCCTTCACGGGGAGGGGTAGCCGTCATCGCTTCGCGATAACGGCGCTGGCTGTGCCGGCCAAGAAGCGTGCCCAGTCAGACAACCATGGTTGCCTGTGCTGGGTCCCTTTTTCGATCGGTTGCTCGCACCGTCGGATCGCCGAGCCACACCAACCTTCGTACCCACCAGGCCGAGAGCACGGTGGAGCACAGCCCGCCGGTGAGAAGACTGGCCCACACAGCCTCGATGGGCGCAC
>JBDLIO010000725.1:0-2095 GCA_039714865.1 Acidobacteriota bacterium
GCCAACCCAGATCTGCCGCCGGTCGGGCTCGTCACAGGTCCAAGCCGTCGGCGGTTGCGCCTTGGCGTGACAGACACCAGCCTCATGGGGATCCCGGTCGCTGCGGTGTCCCGTCAGGCGGTGACCGACGCGGCACTGGCGTGCGAAGAGTTGGGTCACCACGTCGAGCCCGTCTCCCCAATGATCGACGACCGGTTCTGCTCCGACTTTGGCCGCTATGCGTGCCTGCTGGCGTTCATGGTGCGGCATGCCGGAGGCCGAATGCTCGGCGTCGAGTTCCACCCAGAGCGCTTGGAGCCCTTAGTGAAGGGCGCGAGTGGCGTGGCAGTGCGCAGCGCGTGGCAGTTGCCGGCGGCGTTGCGGCGGTTGCGTCGCCTGGCCGCCGAGGGCGAAGAGGTCTTCAACCGCTGTGATGTGTTGCTCGTGCCCTCGACCGGTCACGAGACACCCCCGATCGGCCACCTGGCACCCGACCTCGACGCCGACGAGCATCTGGTACGGCTCGTCCGATTCATTGCCGGCAACCCGGTGCAGAACATCTCGGGCTCACCGGCCGTGTCTCTGCCGCTTACCCGGACGGCCGCCGGGCTGCCAATCGGGGTGGAGCTCGTCGCGCCGCCGGGACAGGAGCGGCGGCTGCTGGAGCTGGCGTTCGAACTCGAATCGGCGGCGCCGTGGCCACACCGACCAAAGACCGCCGGTGTTGAGACAAAGGGGAAAGCACTGGATGCAGACGTGGATGAGGGATGTGGGTGACATGATTCTGAGGACGGTCGGCGGGTGGTCGTCGAGTCGCAAGGAGCGCAGTAAGGTGCGCCGGTTCGCTAGGACGTTTCGAGGGCGGGGTGATGCCCTCGTGGAGTGGTACGGCGAGCAGGAGGCAGCCGTCATGCACGAGGAGATGCTGGACGAGTTCCGGCGTCTGATCCCCGAGATCCCCTACATCGGTGGGCGGCGTAACCCCTACTCCGGGATGCTCGTGGGAGCCGCAAAGGGTTTGGCCATGTATCGAGTGATAGTCCGGCACGGGGGAAGCCTGGAGGAAACCGGCGAACTGATGCACCGGAGGAACCGGGCACGGTTATGGCGGATCCCTCGGGTAATCCGTCACGGGCTGGTAAGGAACCTATTTCTGAGACAGCAGGAGAAGGCCGTCCGGCGGTCGCAGGCCCGCCGATATCCCGGCGACTGGGTGCTTGAGGTGGTGGAGAGTGATGGGGAAACCTTCGACTATGGCATGGACGTGACCGAGTGCGGTGATCTGAAGTTCCTCAAGACGCAGGGCGCCGAGGAACTGTGCCCCTACATCTGCGATCTCGACTATCTCATGTTCGAGGCGATGGGGGTTGGCCTCCACCGGACCAGAACTCTGGCCTGGGGGTGTGATCGGTGCGACTTCCGGATCTCTCTGGACGGCGCGACTTCTGCTACCTGGCCACCCGAGTTTGTCGAGCGGACCTGCGGCCAACCACAAACCTGACTCAACACAACCAGCCGAGAGCTACACAACAAGACCTCATTGTGAAGCATCCCGAACAACAGGCACATCACCGGCCTCAACCGCATTGGTCACTCGCTCTTCACACTACGTACTCGCACGACACCGGCGGAAGTGTGACACTCACATCGCGCTGGTTCTGAAGAAACGCCAGCATTCCACCAAGCCGATCACCTGATACCGGTCGAGAACACTCCTGTTGCCGAACCGAGCCGAACGGCACGTCGGCGTGCGGGTCCCCGACGTCGGCCTTGACGGTCCGAGTGATCGGCTGGGTTCGAGTTCGCGATCCTCATCGTCGCGAGTCCCAGGACGCGCATAGGACGCGTTCTGCTGAGAAGTGACGCGAATCGATGAACATCAATACGTAGCATAAGCGCAGGTCAGAGCTCATTTCTGGACATTCGCCCGGGTCAGCGAAACCCTCTGAAAGACCTTCACACGGCAGAGGTCACTGGTTCGATCCCAGTAGCGCCCACCAGGAGAAGCCCCCTTTGATGGGGGGGCTTCTTCAGTGTTTATCGGCGTTTCAGACCGGCAACGCACAACCGTCATTGACATACTGGGATAGCCCCAAATATGCGGAAATATGCGTGT
>JBDLIO010000726.1:0-2089 GCA_039714865.1 Acidobacteriota bacterium
GACAAGGAACTTGACCCATTGAAATTCGATGCCCGGAACGACCTCGAGTACGAGGTTTTCTTTCCCGCGGAGAACGCCGAATTGAACGGGTTCGGGGGTGAAAGCCCTCGCGTACTGGTCATAATCGGAGAGAACTTCGACCGGCGCCCCGTTGATGGATATGAGCCTGTCGCCGGCGACGAGTCCCGCAGTTTCTGCAGGACGGCCTGCGACGGTGCCGGAGATGAGAACGCCGGTCTCGGTCTGTTTGACCAGAATGCCGACAATTCGTCCGACGCTGTGCTTGTCTTCCAGGAATCCGGCGAAAACAAGCCCGAGGACCGTGACACCGAGGGCACAGCCGGCAAGGACCCTTGTTTTCGACCTGTTCAGCACGAGCGTTCCTCCCCGCCCCGCCATCTATTGAACAACTGTACCAAGTCCTGGGCACTTTTGGGCCGGCAACGGCACAACGAAGAATCTGGAGGGAAGATGAAATCTACTTGATATACCCAAGCGCCTTGAGCTGCTCCATGCTGTCTCCGCTCAGTTGAACCGATTTCCGCCTCACCCACGGGGCCGGGACACATCCTTCGAGATCGGACTCGAGTCCCGGCACCAGTGCCCGATGGTGGCGAATCATGTTCCGGGTTTCCCTTGGGTCCTCCCGGCGGTCATAGATCTCGAGGGTCGGCCCCAGGGCCGACTGGATGAAAAAGAGTCCTTCACGATCAACCGCTCTGATGCAGACGTGCCGGTACTCCGGGCGATAGCGTGGGAGGTTCGTTTGCAGGTACTCCGATGTGTAGCGCAGAGGCTTGTCTTTCGAACGACCCCACCCGGAAGGGTCGAGGCTGGGGTCGGCGGCGGCTTGCAGCACCAGGTCGAAGAGGTCTCTGCCCTCGAGACGTGCGGAGACGGAGGCGCCGGCATGGTCCGGTGTGCGGATGAAGGCGGGAACCCTGACAACTTCCTGGTACGCGGTATAGCCGTGCCCTTTTCGACCGTGTTCGCCGAATTCCTCGCCGTGGTCCGAGGCAACCAGAGTAAACAGAGGATCGTCAAGTGTTCTTTCAAGAGAATGGATCAGCTGCCCGGCATGCTCGTCAACGAACGCCACTTCGTTTTCATACGCCCTTCGGGTTTTCGAGAACACGTAGGAATCATGGCCGCCGCTGAGGTATGGAAAGTGTGGGTCGAGGTAATGCACGTAGAGAAACAGAGGGGTTTGAGATCGTGTCGGATCCTGGCTTCGTCGTTTCACCCACTGCATGACATTTCGGGTCAGGGCATCGGCCCTGAGGTAGGGTGTATCGGGAGCCCGGCATTCCCGAAAGGTGCCGAAGCCCTGGTCGAAGCCGGCGTCCCTCCCGACGGCACCCCAGTTGGTCACGAAGGCCGCCGTCTCGTAGCCCTTTCCTGAAAGGATTTCAGCCAACGTCTCCGTAGGCGGGTTCAGGGAATCTTCCCTTCCGACCGCTCCGTGGTACTCCTGGTAAAGGCCGGTGAACATCGAGCCGACGGAAGGCCTTGTCCAGCTGGCATTGGCCAGCACGTCTTCAAATACGACGGACTCCCGGGCGATGGCGTTGAGCCTCGGCATCAAATCCCGGTCGCCGCCATAGGCGCCGAGAGAATCTTGTCGAAGGGTGTCAATCAAGATGAAAACGATCGTCGGTCGTCGAAGACTGCGATCCCAGTCGACTGTGTGTGGATGAGGTTGGTAGCCGGGCCCGGTCCGGTCGACCCACAGAGCGTCCTCGGTCTGCACGACTGACGGTCCGAGGACCGACCAGGCAGGAAATCCGAACAGCGTGTGTCGTCGGATCAGCTCCCACCGGAGACTTGGTGATAGCTCATACGACAACCCGATGATCAAAAGGCACATCAGTCCAGCCGCTGTGGCCTGAATGAGGAGCCGATGGGGAGCTCTGTTCCGGCTGCCGGTGGAGGCGAGGGCATAAAGGACGATGGCGGCCCCGGCGCAGGCGAACGGGACCTGAGATTTGAGGTCCGGCAGCCGAATGGCCTCTCGAAACTGCCACACGAAGAGTGCACTGAAAGTGATGGCTCCGGCGGCCCCCGCCAACCGATGAACGGTGGTCAGCCA
>JBDLIO010000727.1:0-2087 GCA_039714865.1 Acidobacteriota bacterium
ACCTCAAGCTGGTCGAGTTCTTCGAGGACGTTGAGGATCGGCTGGCTCAGTTGGCGAAGATGGATCTCGGAGACCGGACGATCGTGTGCGCGAACGACGCAGAGCAGGAATTGGTGTGGGAACTGCGCCGATCGGGATTGTCCCTGGTGACCTCGTGTATCGGCGCCGCCAAACCGGCGCCGGCGGTCGAGGATGCCTGTGTCCGTCCGGAGGATCTGCCGGCGTTCGTCGAGGGCATGCAGGCGATCATCGGTGATGATGTCGGCGCCAGTTCTTTCTACGGACACGCGGCGTCCGGCCTGCTTCACATTCGACCGATTCTTGATCTGCATGCGCAAAACGATATCGCACGCCTGAGGGAGGTGGCCGAGGCCGTATCGTCCCTGGTTCGGCGTTTCGGAGGATCGATCGCCGGTGAACACGGTGTCGGCATTGCGCGGACAGAGTTTCTTCCGGAACACCTGGGGCTGGAATTGATTGAACTCAGTGCCGAGGTCAAGAGGATCTTTGATCCGGCCGGGGTATTGAATCCGGGCAAGATCGTCGACACGGAGCGGTGGCGCGTCGATCGTGACCTGCGGCAGGGTCCTGGTTCCTCGATCGATCTCCCCTTCATTCCGATTTCGGCTTTTGTCGAAAAAGACCGTTCCTTCGTCGGCAACCTTGAGCAGTGCAATGGGTGCGGGGGCTGTCGGAAGGACTCGCCGACGATGTGCCCGACCTATGCGGCGACCGGTGACGAGGTGCTCTCGACCCGGGGTCGGGCCAATGTTCTGAGGGCTGCGCTGGAGGGGCGGCTGGATGACGGTATTTCCGGGCCGGATCTTGCCGAGGCCCTGGGCTCCTGTCTCTCCTGCAAGGCCTGCAAGCGCGAGTGTCCCTCCGGGGTCGACCTGGCGCTGCTCAAGGCCGAGAGCATTCAGGCCCGCCACCGAATCCAGGGTCCGTCGCTTGCGGATCGGGTGATTGGCGCCAGCGATCTGCTGGGCCGTCTTGGTTCAGCGACTGCGCCTCTGTCCAACGTGGTTCTCGGATCAGGTCTGGTCAGGGGTTTGATGGAGCGGATGCTGGGCATCGATTCCAACAGGTCTCTGCCACCCTTTTCTAGGGAGCGGTTCGATCGCTGGTTCGACCGCCGGCCGGGGGAAACTGCAGGGGATCGAGGCCGGGTCATTCTGTGGGACGACACCTGGGTGCGTTACCACGAACCCAGCGTGGGCCGAGCGGCGGTTGAGGTTCTTGAGGCAGCGGGCTACGAGGTCGTTCTCGCCGAGGGTCGGCGCTGCTGTGGTCGCCCTGCAGCGAGCCGTGGATTGTTGGAACAGGCTCGAGATCTGGGTCGGCACAATGTGGCGCTCTTGCGGTCGATGGGGGAGGCACCGATCATTTTTCTCGAGCCCTCATGTTGGTCGATCTTTGTCGACGAGTACCGGCAATTCGAGATCGAGGGGGCCGAAGAGATTGCCGCGCGGTGCGTGCTCTTCGAAGATTTTGTTTCAGGGCTGCTGGACGCTGATCCGGAATCCCTGCCGTTCAGGGCTCTGGAAACTCAAACCGCGATTCACGGTCATTGTCACACCAAGGCCCTGGCTGACCCCGCAATTGTCGAACGCCTTCTCCGGCATGTTCCGGGCCTTGACGCACGACACCTCGAGACCGGGCGCTGCGGCATGGCCGGCGCATTCGGTATGATGGCGGCCAACCAGGAGCTTTCTCGGGCAGTGGCAGAGCCCCTGGTTCAACAGATGGCTCCACTCTCCTCAGAGGCAATCGTGGTTGCCGCCGGAACCAGCTGCCGCCACCAGGTGAGAGATCTGACCGGGAGGGACTGCCTGCACCCTGCGGAGGTGTTGGCCGCATCGATGACCGGTCGCTGAGGCCGGCGAACACCCGGAGCACATCATCTCCGAAGCCAAGCTCCTGAAGCCTGGCACGGTAGCCCGACCTTCTCACCGGTTTTCGTAGCGAGGGGCGGAAGACGTGGTGAAATTCAGTGTTTTCGCAGAATGAGCGAATGAGGCGTACCCGACGGTACGTTGATTGAGCGATTTCAAGAAAACGCTGAAGATCGCTGCGTATTTCGCGCC
>JBDLIO010000728.1:0-2074 GCA_039714865.1 Acidobacteriota bacterium
TCTGGAGTCCAGTTTCCAGTTTCTAGTTTCGAGTTTCAATTGCGGAGGCCCTTCCATCCCCGGGGCCGCTACAATACCCTCATGGCAAAGCCCAAAAAAGCCCGAACGGTGTTCTCGACGGAGTTGGGTCGGGTGTGCCCACGATGCGGATGGCCGGAAAAGAACTGTTCGTGCGCGGCGGCGCCCGAGGAGTCGGTGCCGGATAGGGTCGTGGCCCGGTTGCGTATCGAAAAGGCCGGTCGCAAGGGCAAGACTGTGACGGTTGTTGACTCACTGCCCATGAATCAGGACTTTTTGAAGGCCCTGGCCAAGGAGCTGAAGAAGGCCTGTGGCGCCGGCGGGACCGTCGTCGAAAACCGAGTGGAGATTCAGGGTGATCGTTTGGATCGTCTCCGGGAAATCCTCCGCGCAAAAGGCTGGACAGTCAAGGGTTAGCCCGCCCTTCTCACCACAGGTCGTCGCGAGAGGCTCAAGACGCAGTGAGATTCGCCGTTCTCGCAAGATGAGCGAGCGAAGGCGTACTTGCGGTACGTTGAGCGACCGAATCGAGAAAGCGGCGAAGATCATGGTGTATTGGGCCTCGCAGTAGATCGGTGGTGAGAAGGGCGGGTTAGCTTTCAGCTCTCAGCTGAAAGCTACTCATACCTCGCGCACGGGTTTTCCCCTTCGGTGGCGAGGGTCTCATACTCGTCCAGGATCTCGTCGATTCCGAACTGGATAGCCATCGTGACCCGGTCGGTCAGCGCGCGTTCGAGGCCCGGAGCAAGATTTTCCTCTTGCAGCGTCTCGATACAGATCGTGCCCAATCTTGAAAAGGCGGCACAGACCTCTTCGACCGAGAAGCACTCCAGGAAGCGTTCTCTGGCGACGCCTCTGCAGTGGCCGCCGACGGGCTCCATCTCCCTGGTTCGAATGGTCCGCCGGAGGTTCCTGATCGCTCCGAGGACCCTGACGGCAATTTCCTGACGATCGAGAAGCTGATACGTTCCGAATGTCTGGTCGGTATCCTCCGACAAGAGGTCCTCGACCTGCCGGCGGCAGATCTCGTCCTGGTGTTTCTCCAGAAGCCACTGAATTTTCAGGCCGTAGCCCGACTCTTCCTTGCGCATTGCCGCGCGGTTGACTTCGTTCCAGTGGAGTGGCTGGGTTCTCAGGTTCTCCACGAGGAACGGTATTCGCCTCAGGATGTTGAACCGGGGCCTGGTGGCCCAGTCGAGTAGGACTCGAGTTTTCGATGCGTCGACAACCAGTTGCCGGTCGAGGTATCGGGCCATCCAGGGGCGTTCGAACGGCCGTCTCCCGATCGCCTTCCCGGCCGTGTCCTGGAGGTGGAGCCAACCGCGGGTGACGATCTTGGGCACATGGATCGGTCGGCGCCTTTCTCCAAAATAGGCCAGCGTGGCAGCGTCGAATAACTCCCTGACGGTGACGGCCCCGTCGGGGCTGGCGTTGAAGACTTCACCGGACTCGGGGAGGTCGAGGTTTTGAAGAAGGTGGCTGAGGAAGGAGACGGCGCAGCGGATGTGCATGTAGGGAATAGCGAAGTTGCCCCTGCCGGCGATCATGCGGGCATTCCACCCCTGTGACAGCCAGTTACTGAAGAAATTGAAAAGGGGAGGGTATTCGCACCAATCCGAATAAAGGGCGGCAAATCGCACGATACACGTAGGGATCGAATCCGAATTGGCGCGGACCATGGCTTCGCCTGCTCGTTTTGACCGGGCGTAAGGATTCTTGGCCTCGGGGAGAGTCTGCTCGGTGATCGACTGACCGGGGGCGGGGAAAGGACAGGCCGCGACGGAACTGGCGAAGATGAAACGACGAAGTCCGAGGCCTCGAGCCAGGTCCAACGTGTTGGACAGTCCGTCGATGTTGGTGCGCTGGTATTCAACGCTGCTTCGCCCGGTGAAGTCATAGTGGGCCGCCAGGTGAATGAAGGCCTTGATGGGCCCCTCTGCCCTGATCCAGTCAAGGGAGGCAGCGAGCGGTTCGGATTCTGCGATGTCGACCTGGGTCCAGTTGATATTGGGGTGGACCGGCGCGCCGCATTGGGCCTGTGACCTGCGAGCCAGGG
>JBDLIO010000729.1:0-2071 GCA_039714865.1 Acidobacteriota bacterium
TTCAACGAGGGCGAATGAGACCTTGGGGAGGACCCGGCATCGTCCGGGTCCTCCCCTTTGAGTAACTCCCGCTCCAGGAAAGCGAAAATTCGAAGCAGAGTTGCAGGTCGCAGGGATCAGGGGCGAGGCAAAAGCACTTGAACGTTGGACGTTCGTATCTCATTCCCATTTTGCTTCCGGCTGCTCCGATCGCGCCGACCGCTGCTATCCTAGGCGACGGCCCTCGACGGGCCCGGAGGGTGTATGCAACACGTGGTGTCGGTCAAACGAAAAGCCCTGGCGGCCAACGACGAGGCTGCGGCCGAACTGAGGCAACAATTCCGGGCGGCTGGTTCCCTGGTGGTCAATCTGATTTCCTCTCCGGGGTCCGGCAAGACGACCCTGCTCGAAGCGACGATCAAGAGCCTTGACGGCCGCCTGACGGCCGCCGTTCTCGAGGGGGATGTGGCGACCGAAAGAGACGCCGATCGGATCCGCGCCCTGGGCGTTCCGGCCCACCAGATCCTGACCGGCGGCGCCTGCCACCTCGACGCCCGCCAGGTGATCGGCGCCCTGGGAAAGACTCAGCTGCTGCCGGCGGACCTGCTCTTCATCGAGAACGTCGGCAATCTGATCTGCCCGACGACCTACGATCTTGGGGAGGACTTCAAGGTCGCCGTACTCTCGACCACCGAGGGCGACGACAAACCCTTCAAGTACCCTGCGATCTTTGCCCGGGCCGAGGTCACCGTCATCACCAAGATTGACCTGCTCCCTTATCTTCCTTTTGACATGGCCGCGGTCAGGGAACATCTGACCAGCCTCAATCCCTCGGGAACCGTTTTCGAGGTGGCGTCAACGACCGGCGAGGGCGTCGATGCCTGGGTCCAATACCTGGGCACACGCCTCGAAGCCAAACGCACCGCAAAACCTTGAATCTCCGGCTCCGATTATCCTGCCGGGGAGCGGTTCAGGGTGTCGGTTTCCGGCCGACCGTGCACCGCCTGGCACGAGCGGCAGGCCTGTCGGGCAAGGTCTGGAACGACCCCGGGGGGGCTACGATCGAGGTCGAAGGCGAAGAACCCGACGTTCGGGCGTTCGCCCGTAGGCTGCCGCTCTTGCTGCCGCCATTGGCTCGCCTGGATCAACTGGAGATTTCGGAGATCCCTGCTACCGGAGATACGATCTTCGAGGTCGTTTCTTCTCAAAAGGGCCGGCCAACCGGAGCGGCCGTGCCCCCCGACGCAGCCGTCTGTGCCGCCTGCCGCCGGGAACTGGAAGATGAAAACGACCGGCGCTTCGGCCACCCCTTCATCACCTGTACCGACTGCGGGCCCCGCTACTCACTGGTCCACTCATTGCCCTACGACCGGCCCCGAACCTCGATGGGCTGCTTCCCCCTGTGCGCTCGGTGCTCCGGCGAATACACTGACCTGACCGACCGCCGTTTTCACGCCGAGCCCGTCTGCTGCCCGGAGTGCGGTCCCAGACTCTGGCTCGCAAATCATGGAGGCGCCGAACTGGCCGAGGGCACCGAGGCTCTGAACCTCGCAGCCGAGGCACTCAATGACGGCCGGATTGTCGCCATCAAGGGCCTCGGCGGTTTCCGACTGGCCTGCCGAGCGGATCTTGTCGATGCCGTCGATCGGCTCCGCCAGCGCAAACGGCGACCGAGCAAGCCTTTTGCCGTCATGGTGGCGGACCTTGAGGCCGCACGCGCCCTGGTCAATCTCCAAAAAGCCGATGAAGATCTCCTGGGCTCACCTCGATGTCCTATCCTCTTGGCGCCATCCCGGGTGGGTGCCCGAGTTGCCGAGAACATCGCCCCGGGCATGGAGGATCTCGGCATTCTGCTCCCGACGACGCCCCTGCATCTGCTGCTCTTCCGGCGCCTCGGCAACCATCCGCTGGTCATGACCTCGGGCAACGCCTCCGACGAACCGATCTGCAAGGGCAATCGTGAAGCGCTGGACCGTCTCGGCACGATCGCAGATCTCTTTTTGATCCACGACCGGGATATCGTCCGGCGCGTCGACGACTCCGTCGCCCGAAGCTCAGACGAAGGACCCTTCCTCGTCCGCCGGGCTCGAGG
>JBDLIO010000730.1:0-2070 GCA_039714865.1 Acidobacteriota bacterium
AAGCGTGTCACGGGGCGCACCCTGCGTGATGTCTTGCGTGAACGGATCCCGAACGACCTGCTTGACCACCGGGTCAAGGCAGGATTGACGGAGGTCTTCCTCAAGGTCTGCCAGACGGTTGCGGCCGCTCACAAACAGGGGGTGATCCACCGGGACCTCAAGCCCGAGAACATCATGGTGGACGATCTTGGGGTTGTTTTTGTTATGGACTGGGGCCTGGCCAAAAAGCTGGAAGACGAGGCCGATGGGGATCCGGAAGCCTCGCAAAGTCCAACCCCGGACCAGCCGTGTTCTTTCGGCCATTTGCATGAAGGCGCTCCAGAAGGACCCGTTCAAGCGCTACGCTTCGGCCGTTGAACTGGCCGAGGATTTGCAAAATCATCATGAGTTTCGCCCGGTTTCTGCCTACACGCTCCGGCCGGTCGACCGTCTGGTCAATTGGTCCCGGCGGCGTCCCCGCCTCGCAGCGGTGATGGCGACCCTGGCGGCCGTTCTGGTCGCTGTCGGTCTGGGGACGGCGTTTCAGGCCTCGGTCGAAAATACGATGGTTTCCGGTGGTTATGGAAAGATCGAAGAAATTGATCGGAGAATCGAGGACCTTCAAGCTCAGGCCGAGGTGATGACGGCACGGCAGAGAGCCGCCGCATCAGGCGAAGATTCCGAGGTGATCTCGAAGGAACTGGCCCTGGTCGAGGCCAGGATGGAGGCCGCAGAGGAGGCGAAGACCTCCCTCGCGATGGCAATCACAGGGTTTACCATTTTTTCGCCGGATCAACGAGCCCAGGATATCGTGCGAGCGAGTCTGCTGGATACCGTTCAGGATCACGTGATGGCGGGTCATCTCGAACATGCCGTCGCCCAGATCGAGTTGGCGCTGGATTTCTCCAAGGGCAAGAACCTCTTCGGTTTCTCCGAAGACGAGATCGGGACCCTTCGCGAAGAGCTGAGAAAGATCAAGGTGGAGATAGAAGGACGGTAGGCGGGAAGCTGTCAGCTATCAGTTCTCAGCTCTCAGCTGACGGCTGAGAGCTCTGTTCCTACCACTTCGTGACCTTGACCTTCGTGCCATCGTCGGCGTGCACGTCGACCAGAACGCCGGGGGAGGTGTGGTGGAGTGCGGTCAGCACCATCTTGGGTTCGAAGATCTCCCAGTCCCAGCGTTCGAGGCATTTGTAGATGCCGTCCAGCGGAACCGAGCAGTGAACTACCGCATCCTCCGCATCGACATCGACCAGGATCTTCCGACCCTTCTTGACGATGCTGACGGTCTCGTCAGGCGTTGTGACCTCGACCAGGGCGCCGTCAGGGGCATCGACAAGGCTGGAGAGCGCGGCCATCACGGCCTCCCGTTGGGCACGGGCCTCCGGGGGTACCTCCATGTCCTGTGTCACATCTTCGGGGATGAAGGCAACGGCGATGTCCGCGATGACCAGCGGAAACGGCGCCTTGATGTGGATGGCCTCGGGTTCCGGGGTTTGCACATCGACGATCACCCAGTCCATCAGCACGGTGGCCGCCCCAAGCCCTGCGACAGCCGCCAGGAGAATGGACCCCAGGGTTGATATGCCCTTTTGCCGGTTCATGATCTACTCCACCCACACCCGCACGTTGGCTTCTGCCGATGTCACCCGGATGAGATCCCCCTCGGGGAAGTTGTCAAAGGCATTGAGCAGGGCGGCGATATCGATCCGGTCTTCTTCGTCCACGTGGATGGCGTCGAGGAGCTGTGCGGGCAGTACGACTTCGACCTGGGCCTTTTCATCAGTTTTCTGATTGACCGTCACGAGGATCGTGTTGGCCTTCTTGGTGACGTTGACATCGGCCTCGTCGGACTCAACCACAAGGTACTCGCCGTCAACGGCGTCCTTGACGGAGGAAAGGATCTCCAGCCATTCGATGTCGACATCTTCTGTTTGCAGGTGGACCTTGCCGCCTTCGAAGCCCTCGACGTCGACTGCGCCGATCACCGAGAGCACCAGATTCAGGGGAAGGTGAACCTTGACCTTGGTATTGCTCTCATTCTCGGTGACGTGCACGTTGATCCACTTGCCGTCGGTTGCGCCTGCCACC
>JBDLIO010000731.1:0-2064 GCA_039714865.1 Acidobacteriota bacterium
CCAGCGAGATCCACAGTTTTTTCATCATTAATTCTCCTGCACGGATTCGGGGGGGCTCGGGGGTAGCGGGAACAGACCGGCGTCGTCGAGCAGGACCGCCAGTCGAAGTCGGCTTTGCAGCAACTGCTCGCGGGCATCGACGGCTTCAAGTTGAACCCCGTCCAGCCGCGACAGACCGTCGATATACACCAAATACGACACGGCCCCCAGCCGAAACTGTTCCCCCAAGGAAAACTCGGTGCGCTCCAGCCGACTGAGAACAGGATTCAGGGCCGCCAGACGGGCCTCGGCGCCTCGGAACTCTGACAGTACCCCCTCATACCGCGCCTGGATTTCAACCATCTCTGCTTCGGCCCAGGCAGCCGCCGCCCGCGAACGTGCCTCGGCCTCTTCAACCTGCCGTTTCCCGCTCCGCCCGAAAGGCAACGGCACACTGAGCTGCAACCCCAGGGCGTTCCATCCTTCGACACCGTCGAGGGAGGGAATATGTTCCCATTCCACGCCGAACGAGGGCCGTCCCCATATTGTCGCGGCGGTCAGATCGGCTTGAGCCTCGGCAAGCGCCTTGTCGGACATCACCCCCCTGACCTCCGGCGCTGCTTCGAAGTCGGCCGCTCCGCGAAGCCGAGTCATGGGCCCGAGGAAAGTCTGAATCGCCACGAGATCCCCGGGCGCCGGAAAGACACACCCGTCGCCGCACAGCGCTTCCATCCGGTGCCGACCGCGGTCGGCATCAGCCTCAAGTCCGGCCTTCATCGATGCCTCTGCGGCCCGAGCCAGTTCCAACTGCATCACCTCGGTTCCGGCGACTACGCCCAGTTCCAGGCGTTTATTCTGTAATATCAAGGCCTTGTCCAGGTGATCCAGGCGGGTACGGACCACCTCGATGCGGTCCGCCAATGCCGCAGTTCTCACCCACTCCTCGCCGACGACCCTCACGACGTCCAAAACTGCGACACGTTTCAGTGCCACCGTCCGGAGACCGGCAGCGTCAGTCAATCTTCTCCCTCTGGAACCTTGGCCCGGGCCATTGAAGGGGATGCCGAGGCTCACCGTATCCTGGGAATTCGGTTGCCGATCAAAAGACGACCCGATGCCCTCGCGGACATACTCAAGCGATGGTGTTCCCGCACCGCTCTGGGACGCCGCGGCCGCTTCATCGGCACTGAGGTCTTCAAAGGCTGCCCGGAGAGCAGGAGTCCTCTCAACGGCCGACGCCGTCGTTCTCCCGAGTCGCTGCAAAGCGGCGTCTCCAGAGGAGTCCGCCCACGCCGGAAACAACCCAAATACACCGATGAATCCCGTCAAGAAAGAACTCAGCCACCGGGTTTTGCTTCGTATCATCAATACAACCTCTTTCCGTCACCCTCAACGCACCAACCCGAGGAATTATTCTCCGTCAATACTCTTCTCAAAAAAGACGGGGCTGCTCCACGCGGCGCCTCCGTCCGTCTGGAAAACCCGGGCATAGACGAATTCCCCCTGTGCAAGGTCTTCGAGATGGAGAGTCAGCTGAACCTCGATTTCACCTTGGCCGGTTGATGACGCAACCACCCTCCCGCCGCGCACCAGATCAACCCGTTCGATCGGAGCGGTCCCCGAAACACCGATGTAGACCGTGGCGCCGTCGGAGTCCGGTTCGACCGTCGAACCCATCGGCCGGCCATCGACCGCCATCTGCAAAAGGATGCGAGGTCCGTTGGTCGCGTACACCCCGCGATTGCGGATGGCCTCGAGAATCGACTCCCTGGTCAACTGCTCCGCCATGATGGCGGCCAGACCTCCGGTGCCTGATGCCAGGTGCGCAAGACCGGGATGACCGTCGTGGCTGTCGCCAGAGCCGACGAAGCCCAGGCGGTAACCACGCTCGAGGGCATCCCGGGCGAAATTTCCCCGAACCGGTGAGTAGATCACCTGCGGCGAGTCCTCGGCCTCCGAACTCCCGTGCACCGACGCCACCTCGGTCACCGGCTCGAGTATCGGATCCGGTTCATAGTCCCAGTTGGTGGCAATCGGACCCCCCGCCGTGTGGTGGGCGATCGTCAACGCCTTCTGCCCTCTGAG
>JBDLIO010000732.1:0-2060 GCA_039714865.1 Acidobacteriota bacterium
GGACACTGATCTTCTCATCGCACTACCAGATCACCAGCGCCTTGACGGAGCGCGGACCTCCAGGTCCGCAACTGCAACCTCCGGCCCAGTCGAAACCTCGCGACTGCCAAAACCCATCGGCACGATGCGGATGGACGTCCGCGCTCCCACGCTCAGCATCGGTGCCTGGTTCGGACTCGGCACCCCAAATTTCAGGGCCATTTCGAACAGGTCATTCCCACGGATTGACGACCTGGATGCCGGTCGGTTGGATATCGGTTTCATTGCGCGTGACGACCGCACAGGCATGGACCTTCGCGGTGGCGGCGATCAGGACGTCGATCACAGGAAGTGGTCTCCCACGACCCTCGGCCTCGCCAAGCATCACACCCCACGCCCCGGCCACAGCCGTGTCAATGTCAAAAATGCGGCCTTGGAAACGGATGAGGAGTTCACCCTCCAACCACCGCTGGAGCTCGGTGCGTCGTCCCCCGGGCGGGAGTTTTGAAATGCCTTTTTGCAGCTCGCCGACGGTGATGACGCTCAGAAAAAGCCGGTGTTCATTCTGAGCGGCAACCCAGTCACAGACTCCGATATCGGGCCGTGGCTTGACCAATTCGGAGAGAACGCAGGTGTCGAGGAGGAAGCTCACAGGTCGATCTCACGGCCAAGCTCTTTTGATCGCTCAACGTCGATTTCGATGCCGCATAACGGGGAGGCCCGAAGGAATTCAACCAAGTTGACCTCCGGCCTGACGAAGCGTCGATAGTCTTCAACGGACATGACGACTGCCGCCTCCCTGCCCCGCCGAGTGACAATCTGAGGCCCGGAGCGTGCAGCTTCGTTGACCACCTCACTGAAACGGTTCTTGGCATCCTGCAGTTTCCACGTCGATCCCATGACAACCTCCATAATTACAATCTAGCCTGTCTAGCTCGAAATGTCAATGCGACGAGAAAGGGAGACTCTTCTTCTGACGTCAGGGGCCGGTTCAGCGGCCGTGGACCGCGTCCGGGGCAGCGTCCGGGTTCCGCGACCGGAATCAGCGTCAGTGGACCACGGCAGGAAACAGCGGCGGTGGGCAGGGTCGGCGATCCGCGTCAGATGGCAGCGACGGGGACAGTGGCGGCGTCAGCTCGCACGACCAGTGATATCGATGCTGCTACACTCCCCCGCCCGGAGGAGATGATGTACCAAGCAGAACGAGAATTTGCCCTCAATGTCGCGGCCCAGGCTTCCCGGCTGGCCCGGCGGGTCCAAGAAGAGATCGTCGCCAATGCCGACGCCCTGACCAAGGGGGACCGGTCCCCGGTGACGATGGCCGATCTGGCAATACAGGCGGTCGTCAGCCGACGACTGGCCGACACCTTCCCTTCGGATCATCTCCTGGGTGAGGAGGACGCCGGAGCTCTCAAGGATTCGCCGGAGATGGCGGCCAAGGTTCTGGATCTCTCGCGCCAGGCTGTCCCCGATTTCGACGCCGGGTCTTTGGCCTCGGCCCTGGACCGCGGCGACTACGGCGGGGGCGGCGACGACCGCTACTGGGTCCTGGACCCCATCGACGGCACCAAGGGCTTTTTGCGCGGCCAGCATTATGCGTTCGCATTGGCCCTCGTCGACCACGGCAAGGTCGTCGTCGGCGTGCTGGGCTGTCCCAACCTCGAGGTCGAACCCGGCAACCCGGAGGCCGGCATCGGCTGTCTCTTCATCGCCGTTCGCGGTGAAGGCACGGCAGTCCGATCGGTTGACGGCGGCCAGGAACAACCTGTGCGAACCGATCAAATCACCGACTCGTCGGCGGCCGTCATGTGCGAGTCCGTCGAATCCGCCCATGCGGCGCACTCCGAGCACGGTAAGATCGCCGCGGCCCTCGGTATCACGGCCGAGCCCTACCGCATTGACTCCCAGTGCAAGTACGCCATCGTCGGTCGCGGAGAGGCCTCGATCTACCTCCGTCTTCCCTCTGCCAAGGGCTACCGCGAGAAGGTCTGGGACCACGCCGCCGGGGCGCTGGTGATCGAAGAGGCCGGAGGCCGGGTGACCGACCTCGACGGAAAGCCTCTCGACCTGACGTCAGGGCG
>JBDLIO010000733.1:0-2056 GCA_039714865.1 Acidobacteriota bacterium
GGTTGGGGGCGCGGCGATACTGCGGGTCGAATTCTTTGGGTTGGGGAAGCTCGGTCAATTCAACGGTGAGCATTTGAGGCCTCCTGGAGAAAGGGCGCGCTTGCGCGTCCCAGGGGAGATCTTATAGCGGCTTGAGCTGAAAGGCGAGGCCCAGGGACCAGGAGCCAGGGAGCAAGCCCCAGCGGGCGGGGACGCCCGCGGCCACAACATCGCATCGGACACCCGGCAGGCCGATTGTGGCGAGCCGGGCGTCTGTGTCCAGCCGGTTCTGAAAACCAGGATCTGGTCCGGAAAATCTCAACAAAGCAGCTGTTTCTGATTTGAGAACGTTCGTCAGGATGTTCATGTTTTCAATTGGGAGCCAGTGCGGAACTCTGTGTTAAATATAGTTAGCAATTCATTACATTTTGAGTTACTATCTCGTTTTGAGGGGTGAAGGACTTCATGACCACTTTGGACACCGTCGACGTCTTGCGCAAGAGCCGGGTCGTTTTCATTGAAGGCGGGCAGGGGGTCGGCGCACACCTCAATACTTTAGGTATCCACGTTGGTGACCAACTGGAAGTGGTCGAACGGGCCCCTTTCAGGGGGCCGGTCCTGGTCCAGATCAACGGAACCCGGTTGGCACTGGGCCGCGGTGTGGCTCGAAGGGTCAGGGTCGAAGAGATCAGTGACCGGCCGGCCGCTCATGAAATTCGCGCCTCACAGGCCCGATGAGGTTCCTTCTCGCCGGCCAGCCCAACTCGGGCAAAAGCACAATCTTCAACGCCATCGCCGGATACCGCTCGGCGACTGCCAACTTCCCGGGTTCTTCCGTGAGCTATACGCTCAGTCGTGCCTTGATTCACGGTCGAGAGGTCGATGTCGTCGATCTGCCGGGTATGTACTCACTGACCTCCGCGTCTCCGGACGCCGGTGAGGCCGTCCGGTTTGTTGCAGAAGAAGACTGGGACCTGATCATCAATGTCGTCGATGCCAGCCGGCTCGAGCGTTCGATGGAGTTGACTCTGCAACTGCTTCAGTTGGAGCGGCCGATGGTCATTGCCCTCAATATGATGGATGAGGCCGAACGGCATGGCATGAAGATTGACGTTGACGCCCTGTCGGAGCACCTGGGGGTTCCGGTCGTTGCCACCGTTGGTCGACGGGGGCAGGGGCTCAAGGATCTTTTCCGAACTGCCCTTCAAAGGGCCCACGGTGGGTCCGCACGTGGCCCAGGGTGTTTCGACAAAGAAGTCGAGACCGCCGTGGCCAAGGTCAAGGACCTCCTGGAAGATGCTGGGTTCGAGTGCCGTTTGCCGACAACCCTGGTGGCCACCAAGGTGCTCGAGTTGGATCCGTACTTCAGGGAGAAGGTTCGGCAGTCGGTTCCGCAGGTCGAAGACGATCTCGATGCCATCATCAATAACCTCCAGGGAATCCACGGCTGGAGTGCGGGCCAGGTAGTTTCCGGGTGCCGTCACGCGATGGCTCACACGATCTGGGATGCGATCGGACAACTCGGTCGGCCCAAGGTTGGATGGCGCGAGCGGGTCGATCGGCTGCTGCTCCACCCGTGGTCCGGCGGTCCACTGATGGTGTTGATCCTCTCGACGGTCTTCTACCTGGTTTTCGGCGTCGGACGGTTGCTCGAGGCGCCGCTGGTCGGTTGGTTCGACGGCATGCAGGCCGTGATGGAGGGACGCTTCCCTCTGGAGACCCTGGTCGGCGCCCTGCTGTCGGGGCTCTTCCTCGGTGTAGCCGGCGGCCTGACCATCGTCTTGCCGTACCTCTTGCCCTTCTTGATCGCCCTTGCGGTATTGGAAGACTCGGGTTACCTGCCGCGCATGGCCTACATCTTGGACAATCTGATGCACCGGATCGGCTTGCACGGGAAGTCCGTGCTGCCGCTGATTCTCGGCTACGGATGTTCGGTACCGGCGATCATGGCGACGCGGATCCTGGAGTCAAAAAGAGACCGGCGAATCACCGCGGCCCTGGCTGCCTTCATCCCCTGTTCGGCCCGAACCATTGTCATCTATGGTCTGGTAGCAGCCTATCTCGGGCCGTTGTGGGC
>JBDLIO010000734.1:0-2054 GCA_039714865.1 Acidobacteriota bacterium
ATTTCTCACCCAGCCGCGCGCCGGCATAGATCACCGTGTGGGAGCGAATAACCGACCCGGCGCCGATCGCTGTTTCGACCTCACCTTCCCGCTGACCCTTGGCGGGCTGCCCGATGACAACAAAATCCCCCAACTCAACGCCCTCTCCCAGCTCAACCCCAACGAATATCCGCCGGCTGAGCCCCTCAGGCATTGGGAATCCCCAGACGGCACTCTTTGGGCCTGAAACGCAGAGAGACCTCTCGGCCGGTCTCGATGCTTTCGTAGATCGCGGATATCAACTCGATGGATCGACGCCCCTCGAGTCCATCAACCAGGGCCGGCCGGTCACCACGGATACAGCCGACGACGTGGTCGAGGTATGGGATATGGCCGAACCCGTAAACGTCTGGAGGGTGTTCTCCAACGCCTCCGACAACGTCTTCGTCACCAGCCTCCGAGTGGGAGAATCGCCAGGTCTGCACCTCGTTAACGGCGAATCCACCAACCACCACAGATCCCCGCTCCCCCAGCAAAGACATCGAACCCTCGAGATCCTTGGGCCTGGTGGCGTTGGTTGCCTCGACGATGCCCAGGGCGCCGTTGCGGAACTTGATCACCGCGACCCCGGTGTCTTCGGCTTCGATGTCGACCAAAGGCGTGCCCGCCTTGGCCCAGACCGACTGCCACTCGCCCAACATCCACTGAAGGAGATCCACGTGGTGGCTGGCCTGATTGGCGAAGACCCCTCCGTCGAGCTCCCAGGTACCGCGCCAGGCGTCCTGGTCGTAGTATTCCTGGGTGCGGCACCACCGAACCCTGACCGTTCCCATGACGATACGGCCGAACCGTCCGGCTTCCAGGGCCTCGCGGGTGCGGACCACCGCCCGATTGTAGCGATTCTGTTTGACGACAAAGAGCCGGATACCTGCACGATCACAGGCCTCGATCATCAGGTCGGCATCGTCGATCGTCAGAGCCATCGGTTTCTCCACGACGATGTGTTTGCCGTAGGGGGCCAGTTCGAGCGTGTTGGCCGCGTGAAGACCACTGGGAGTCAAGACGCAGACTACGTCGATGCCGGTCTTCGCCTCCATCATCTGTTGGAGGTTGGAAAAGTGGGGTACGCCGTAGGTCTGACCGAACACCCGAGCCCGGTCTTCCCGGATGTCGCACACGGCCGCAAGCTCAGCGCCGGACACATGGCCGCCCGCGAGAATCTCTGCATGCTTTTTGGCGATTCGACCGCAACCGACAAGTGCGAAGCGTAGACTCATCATTCACCCTCGGTCCACACTACCACGACGCTCCGGAAGACCTATTGCAGGTCTCAGGGCTGCCGCCGATAACAAACCTTGAGAACACCGAAAACGCCGAACCGGGACGTGCCGTCTTTGATTTTGTCCTCGGGGTGAACTCACGACATGAGCGATGCTGCGGACAAAGTCAAAGGTGGCAATCCTCGGCGAGCGCACAAGCAATCGAGTCTCGGCTGACGCCGTAGGCCGCCGAGGTTCTTTCCCTCAAGGGGCGACGACCTCCCCGTTGCGACCGTGTGGCCCCTTGAGGGAAAGGGCCGAGCGGGGGCGATCGGCGGCCATTTGACCAACGATGCCCTCGATGCGCCCCCGAAGGCCGGGGTTGGAGAGCACCCCTTACAATGAAACCATGCCGTTGCTGATGCTGATGCGCCATGGGAAGAGCCGCTGGGACGGAGATTGGGCGACGGATCACGAGCGCCCGTTGGCCCCCCGAGGAAAGAAGGCTTCAGCCCGAATGGGCAGGTTTCTGACTGACACCGGCCATCAGCCGATGACCGTCATCAGTTCCGCAGCCGAAAGGGCCGCCGAAACAGCCCGCCTGGCGAACGAGAGCGGCCGCTGGAACTGTGAGGTCGTTCTTGATCGACGACTGTACGGCGGAGGACCCGAAGCCGTTCTCGAGGTGGTGCGGGCATTCGAGCCCTCCGTCAAGTGTGCCCTGATCGTCGGCCACAACCCGACCTGGCCGGAGACCACCTCGTTACTGGTCGGCGGCGCCAACCTCCGATTTCCAACGGCCGCGATAGCATGCCT
>JBDLIO010000735.1:0-2047 GCA_039714865.1 Acidobacteriota bacterium
GTGTGGCTCTCGAAGAACATCATCATATAGCCGCCCCACGACCAACCCATCGCCCCCATCCGGTCTTCGTCGACCCAGGGCAGTTCCGCCAGCTGGTCGGAGACCTTCTCCAGATCCCGGAAGACCTCGCCCGACCAGTCGCAGGCGATGCCGTCTACCAGGTCTTGCCCGAAGCCTGCGGAACCGGTCGGATTGGGGAAGGCCACGACGTAGCCCTTGCCGGGATAGACCTGCCAGTCGCCCCGGTAGCGATCCTTCCACTGCATCTGCGGGCCACCGTGCACATTGAGGATCAACGGGTACTTCTTCGAAGGATCGAATCCGTGGGGCTTGACGATCCAGACGTGGATTTTCTTGCCGCCGTCCCCGTCAAGCAGCATTTCCTCAGGGGGCCGTATGTCGACCTCTGCCTCGAGGTCGGCATTCAAATGCGTCAACCTCTCGGCCGCATCGTCACCTTCTGTGATCCGATAGACTTCCGGCGGACGCCCGATACCACTGGCGGTGTAGAGAATCGAGTCACCCCGGACCTCCACCCCCCAGCCCTTGATTGCCGCGTCAGTATGGATCAACTTCACCGCACCACCGCCGGCTGCGATGCGATAGAGAGGCGTTCGCCCCCCTACCTGCGCCTGAATGATCAGGGTCTCGCCGTCCGGCATCCACTGCATATCGTCAGTCCAGTTGTCGAACGTCCTCCTGTCGGTCAAGTAGCGCACCTGGCCGGACGCTAAATCCAGCACCGCCAACCGACTGAGATCACTCTCATAGCCAGGGGTTTCCTGACTCAAGAATGCAATGGAATTGCCGTCCGGAGAAAAACGAGGGTGCCCGTCGAAACCGCGATTGGAAGACGTCAGGTTCTTCGGTTCCGGGTGGGCGCCGTCACTCTCGACGGGAATGAGAAACA
Organism: Acidobacteriota bacterium; assembly: GCA_039714865.1. GTDB lineage: Bacteria > Acidobacteriota > Thermoanaerobaculia > Thermoanaerobaculales > Sulfomarinibacteraceae > DAOWGJ01. The sequence goes on from JBDLIO010000735.1 coordinate 911, forward strand.
AATCGGCATTGGTGCTCTCGGCTTGTTTCGAATCCCGGTTGGAGACAAAACACAGCCGGCTGCTGTCGGGTGAAAAGGCATAGGGCACACCGCCACGGGCGCCGAAGACGGGACTGTCCCATTTGCCGGGCGTCAAATCGCGGAGGACTTCCCCGGTTTTCGCGTGCAAGAGCAGAATGTGGGCGTACTTTCCGTCCCGCCACGAAGTCCAGTGGCGATAGAGCAACTGATCGGCCATGTGAACCTCGAGCGGTGAATTCTCGAGGCTGTCAGTGATCGTTTGATTGCACTCCTCGTCGCCGCCGCACTCGGGATAGACATCAGCCGTCACGGCCAGAAAACGTCCGTCGGGAGAGTAGACCGGGTCCGAGACGCCGCCCGGAAAATCGGTCAATTTCCTGGGTTCGCCCCCATCCAACGCCATGACCCACAACTGCGAGTCTTCATCCCGGTCGGAAGAGAACAGGAGAGTCTTGCCGTCCGGCGAATAGACCGGATCGCTGTCGTGGCTTTTCCCGAACGTCAGCTGCCTGACAGTTTTCCCGTCTTGGTCCAAAGCCCAGATTTCCGACCAGCTCATCCCTGTAGCCAGGTCGTGACGGCCGACCGTAAAGGCCGCTCCCTCACCCACCGGCGCCGGCATGGGCGCACCAACGACTGCCGTGCGGTAATAATCGCTGATCTCAAAGGCCCGTTTCTCAACTTCGGCCACCGCCGGACCAGAGACAAAAACCAAGGCCACACCGAACGAAAAATTACTCAATCGCATCAGATCCTCCACAAAAGGCATCATAGTTGATGCCTTGAAAGTATCTGACCTCTGCCAACCTACGACCACCCCGTCAGCACCGGCCAGATCAGAAAGACCAACGACAGGGCGACAAAAAACAGCTGGAGCGGCAGATTCCACTTGAACCATTTCTCGTAGGGGATCCTGGCCATCGCCAGGGTACCGACCGTCACTCCCGAGGTCGGAATGATCATATTGGTGAAACCATCGCCGAACTGGTAGGCCAGGACGGCGGTCTGCCGCGTCAAGCCCGACAGATCGGCCAGTGGGGCCATCAAGGGCATGGTCAAGGCTGCCTTGGTCGAACCCGAGGGAATGAAGAAATTCAAGAACAACTGCATGCCGTA
>JBDLIO010000736.1:0-2033 GCA_039714865.1 Acidobacteriota bacterium
GTCGCACATCTGCGAGGCCAGGGTTCGTTTCCAGATGATTTCATAGAGCCGAAGTTGATCTTGGTCCAACTCACCCCGCAGGCTCGCAGGTGTCCGGAAGACCTCTCCCGCCGGTCGAATGGCTTCGTGGGCCTCCTGGGCGTTCTTCGACTTCGAGGTATAGATGCGTGGACGCTCGGGCAGGTAGTTGCCACCATAAAGATCGGCGACCTGCCTCCGGGCTGCCGAAACCGCCTCTTTGGAGAGCGTATTGGAGTCGGTCCGCATATAGGTGATGTAACCGTTTTCGTACAGGCTCTGCGCAACCCGCATGGTTCTCTGAGCGTTGAACCTCAGTTTTCGTCCTGCCTCCTGCTGGAGGGTCGAGGTCATGAAGGGCGCGTAGGGTCTGTTGGTGAAAGGCTTGGCCGTGACGTCATCGACCTGCAGCGGCTTGTCTTTGAGGATTGCTGCCAGGCGACCGGCGACCTCACCGTCGAGGACCAGGGCCTTGCCCTTGACCTCGCCGGAGTCCGGGTCGAAGTTCTTGCCGACGGCGATCTTGCGGCCCTTCAACTCGGTCAGGCGGGCCTTGAACGAGAGGTTGTCCGTGCCCACCGATGCTTCCAGGCCCCAGAACCCGGCCTGTACGAAGCGGATTCGAGCCTTTTCTCGTTCAACGACCAAGCGAGTCGCCACCGACTGTACCCGGCCGGCCGACAGCTTCGGCTTGATCTTGCGCCACAAGAGGGGTGAGACCTCGTATCCGACCAGCCGGTCCAGCACGCGACGGGCCTCCTGGGCCTTGACCAGATTGGAGTCGATGTCTCGGGTCTCGTCTAAGGCCCTTGAAATGGCCGATTTCGTGATCTCGTGAAAGACCATGCGTCGGACCGGCACCTTGGGTTTGAGGACCTCCGCGAGATGCCAGGCGATGGCCTCTCCCTCGCGGTCTTCATCAGTGGCCAGGTATACGACCTCGGCCTTGGCCAGGTGTTTCTTGAGTTTGGCGACATGAGCCTTCTTCGAGGCCGGGATGACGTAGACGGGCGTGAAGCCGGAGTCGACATCGACACCCAAGCGGGCCCATTCCTTGTTCTTGAGCCTGGCCGGGATCTCGGTCGCGTTGGACGGCAGGTCCCGGATGTGGCCGATCGACGACTCTACGGTGTATTCCGAGCCCAGGAACCGGGAGATGGTTCGGGCCTTGGCGGGCGATTCGACAATGATCAATGCATCTGCCATGGGGGCCGATGAGAACCCCTTGGCCCACTTTTGTCAAGGTGCCGGCTCACAAAAATATCTGAACCGCCGAAAACCAAAGAGTGCTAAGATTTTTAGTTTCAATAACTTCCAGGCGTTCTCTTGATGATCTTCGGATCTTCGCGGTTCATTTGTCTTCTTGTTCCGGCCGCATTGGTGTCGTCTTTTTGAATCAGCAATTGGCTAAGCTGATCGTTCTCAGCCCTTTCCCCTTGGGATCTTCCGCCCAATCGTGTAGAATCCGCGGCTGTGTTGCGCCCGGAGGAGATGGCTGATGAGTGAGATTCCCCAAAGATACGACCACACTGCCGCCGAACAGCGTTGGCGGGAGCAGTGGGACCAGTGGAAACTTCACAGTTGGGACGAATCCCGGCCGCGAGAGGAGACGTTTGTCGTCGATACACCTCCGCCGACCGTGTCGGGTTCGCTGCATGTCGGACACGTCTTCAGCTACACACACCAGGATCTGCTGGTTCGGTTTCAGCGCATGAAGGGCCTCAATATCGCCTACCCGATGGGCTGGGACGACAACGGCCTGCCGACCGAGCGCAGAGTCCAGAACGTCTTGGGAATTCGCTGCAACCCCCATTTGCCCTTCGACCCGGATTGGACCCCGACCAAGGTCGAGGGCATGAAAAAGAAGGACATCAAGATCACCGAGGTCTCGCGTCAGAATTTCATTGATGCCTGCGCGGTGATTACCGAAGAAGACGAGCAGGCGTTTGAGCACCTGTGGCGCCGTCTGGGCCTTTCCCTGGACTGGGACGAGCAGTACGAGACGATCGACGATC
>JBDLIO010000737.1:0-2032 GCA_039714865.1 Acidobacteriota bacterium
TCTTCGCAATCAGGTGCTCTCCGGTCTAGTCGCTTGCGGTCATCTGCAGAAGCTTGATGATCTTAACCTTGCGGCTCGTTTTGCCGGTGGTCTCGGTGGGCTGCCGCGAGCCTGAATTTTCTATTCCACATACCCCAGTGCTCTGAGCTGTTCCGTCGTCTCGTCATCGGCCTGCAGCTGCTCAGCCGAGGGGGCGCCACCCATCAAGGCCATCATTGCCGACATCTGATCACGAAGTTCTTCGGTGGTATCAGGATCACTCGCGGCCAGGTTCCGCCGCTCCCCGGGATCCTCCTCGAGGTCGAAAACCAGCTCGATGCCGTCCGAACGACTGATCAGCTTGTGTGAACCGGCAACGAGGACCGTGCTGTTCGGACCGTAGGCCGGGCTCTCGATCAAGAGTGCCTCCCAATGCTCCGGGGCCTCGCCCTGAAGTCCGAGGATCGGCGCCAACGAACGGCCCCGCATCTCGGCCGGCGCCTTGAGGCCCAACATATCAAGGAGGGTCGGCGCGACATCCAACAGGCTCCAGGTCGCACTGGATCGGGCGCCTTCGGTGATGCCCGGCCCACTGAAGACCAGGGGAACACGGACAATTTCTTCGTACATCGCATGACCGTGGCCGATGCCGTAGACGTTGCGGGGATCTCCCCCCATCTCAACCTCTTCGGCCGCGTGCTGCCAGAATTCCTCTCCATGGTCGGAGGTGACGACAATCAGGGTGTCCGACAGTACGCCGAGTTCTTCGAGGACCAGGAGGAGTCGCCCGATCTCGGTGTCGACATAACGCATTGTTCCGTCGTTCAGGGCAACCTTGCGCCGTCGGTAGTCTTCAAAATCCGCACCGACCGCGTCCTTGCCACGCCCGAACGCCCAGTTCTTGACCTCGTCTTGGGTCATGTCGTCACCCTCAAAAGCAAACAGAGCGGCGAAATCTGGCGGAGGTTCAACCGGGAGATGGAGGTCCATGTACTGGAGGTGAAGAAAGAAGGGCTCGCCGGACAGGCCCCTGAGCCAAGCGATCGCCAGGTCATTGAGAGCGGTCGCCGACATCCTGTCGATCTCGGACGCCCCATAGCCCTGCTGAAAACCGGCCTTCAGGTAGGGATTCGCCGAAAACAGACCAGTCTTGAAATTGCGGGTGGCGAGGATTTCCGCCAGGGTCGTGATCGAGTTGTCGAGACGATTGGGAGGATTCTGGCCGCTGAGTGTACGCATTTCCCCCATCACTTCGGCGCCGTGCTCCGAGGGGTAAAGCGATGTCAACAGCGAAGCGGTCGCCGGCACGGTCCAGTTCGACGGGGCATAGACCCGCTCGAAAAGGGCGCCTTCTCGGGCCAGGCGATCAACCTGGGGAGACGTCTCCCTGATGTTGCCGTAACATCCGAGGGTCGCCGCGGGCAGGGTATCGACAACGATCAGGACCACGGACCGCACCTGTGGTGTCGGTGACTCCTCGGGTGGGGGCGTGGCACACCCGGCTGCCAATCCAAGACTCAACGCACCGGCCGCCAACAATCCGGCAGCGCCACTCCTTGAAATCAACACCTGTCGTTGGGCGACTCTCACCCGCACACCGCCACTGCTTCCATCTCGATGTCGGCGCCCAGGGGCAACGCAGAAACTTCGACCGCCGAGCGGGCCGGCGGGTCTCCAGGGAAGAACTCGGCATAGACGGCGTTCATCGGTTGGAACTGCCCCAGGTCGGTCATGAAGACCGTCATCTTGACGATGCTCTCGAGCCCTGACCCGGCGGCTTCGAGCACGGCCGACACATTGCTCCGCACCTGGCGGGTCTGGGCCTCGATGCCGCCGGAGACCATCGTTCCCGTCGTGGGATCCAGCGGAATCTGACCCGCCGTGTAGACCAGATCACCGATCCGTACCGCCTGGGAATAGGGTCCGACCGCCGCGGGCGCTTTCTCGGTTGAGACAATCGTTCGTTGACGTGGCATGGCGTCCCCCTTTTGGGCGACGAGCATACCTGATTGCAAACCGGATACAGGAAACTCGATTCCCCGGGCTTGGTCGG
>JBDLIO010000738.1:0-2023 GCA_039714865.1 Acidobacteriota bacterium
AGCCGACGATGTCGGCGAAAAGGATGGAGGTCTCCCGCAGGGTCACTACCGGCTCCTCGCGCTCCGGCCTTGCAAGAACAGCTTCGATCACGGCCGGGGAGTGGTATCGAACCAGCCGGTCCCTGGCCGCCTGCTCGGCGCGGATCCTTTCGTTGAGCTGTGCCCTCTCGATCGCGACCGCCGCGTAATTGCCCAAAGCGGTCAAAAGGTCGAGGTCGGTCGCCGAAAACGACCCGACGTGCAACGGAGAATCAACGTAGATCACACCGATGACCCGCTCCCGGTGCCACAAGGGGGTGCACATCGCCGAGCGAATCTGATGGATGCGGATGCTCTGCCCGCTTTCGAATCTCTCATCAGCCTGGGCATCGTGAGTCAATACGGCAACTTTCTGGCCGGCGACAATGTCGAGGATCGTCCGTGAGATCGGCACCTCCGGGGTCCCGCCCTCGTCGAGCTCTCGGGCACGAAACAGCTCGAGACCCGGCTCTCCCCCTTCGTCGAACAGAACAATGAACCCACGGTCGACCTTCAGGTGATCGAAGACAACGTCCATCACCTTGTCCAGCACGGGCGCCAGGTCCTCGACCTGAATCAATGTCTTGGCCACCTGGGCGAGGATCATGAAGATCCGTCCCCGTTCGCTCTCTTCGACGCCCGGCTGAACCCCGGAGGTTTCTCCCTCAAGACCGAAATCGTTATTGAATTCCGACAGTGGTCGAAGGAAGGTCCCCGAGGTCATGCCCGTGCTCTCGGCCACGGAGTCGCAGACCTCCAGTTCGAAGTTCCCGATGGTCAACAGATCACCGGGGCTGATGTTGGCCACGGTAACGAAGGTGTCGTTGACCTTGACGCCATTGGTGCTTTTCTTGTCCCTGACCTTGAAGATGCCGTCAACCTCGTCAATCTCGGCATGCTGCCGAGAGACCGAGAAATCACGCAACACGATGTCGTTGTCGCTGGAACGTCCCACCGTCAAGCCACCTTGAAGCGGCACCCTGCGGGTCGTTTCGCCGTCGTCATACACAAGAACGGGCATTTGACCTATTGTATCGCGTTTCAAAGCGTGGAGGCCGGGAAGTGCGGAAGCTGAGAGCTCTAATCCCCGTACCAGGCCCTCAATCGCTTGCGTCTGTTTCGATTGATTTCGGTGTCGGGACGAATCAGAGAAAGGCGAATGGCAGGACCTCCGCAGTGGTAAAGCCGATCGGCAGCCACCGCCCAGAAGGGTGGTGGACCCTTGGACAGAATCTGCAACCAGGCATCACAGGCCGCCGGGCTCATCGGGTCTACACCTCGAACGCCCAAGTCGGAAACGCCCTTCTCCAGTACCGCAGCAACGTTGAGGTCACACTGAACACTCAACCAGAGATCCAATCGCTCGAAGGCCTCGTCGTAGACCGTTGACCCCCAGCCCTTGCCCTGACCTTTCGGCTTGACGACCAAACGACCCATGGACAGACCTTCGATCAGGCGCATCAAGAAGACCTGATTGGCCCGATCCCCCGACAGTTCGTAGGCACCGACCACCGCCTCCAGGTCTTCGATGCCTGCGAGACGCTCCACCGCCCTCAGGCACATGGCCGACGACCTTTTGAGGGTGATCCCATGCCAATCCCGGGGCCGGCGACCTTCTCCCGCCAACGCGGATGCCAACCACATCTCAACCAATGTCCTACGCTGAACAGTCCTGGCGACGGCATCCAATTCCCCGACCAGGTCCCGAGCGATTTTGGGGGACACACCGCCCCGGACATTGGGCACATCGTCACCGATCAGGTCCCGATAGCCGTACGCCGCAGCCTGACGCAACCGGGGGCCACGGCTCAGGAGGGCCTCGCGGTACAGCGGCAGGAGCTGTGTATCGTGAAAGGCGGCCCCTCCGAGAAGAATGCTTAATTTCTTGCCTTCACCAAGTTCTCCTGAATGCCACAGCTCCAACAAGCCCGAGGGACCGGGCCAGGAGACCAAAACGCGTTCCTGAAATTGGCCGCGGACGACGGAGTCATAGTATTCAGTTCCG
>JBDLIO010000739.1:0-2020 GCA_039714865.1 Acidobacteriota bacterium
GTTCGACGTTGGACGTTCGACGTTCGACGCTCATTCCCTCCCCCTCCGATGTCCCTTGATCCACCTTTTCGCCAATGCCACCAACTCTTTTCGTTCCCCTTCCGACAGGCTGGATCCTCCACCTGCGGCGAATGCCAGGTCCACCAGGGGCCGGCCCGGCCCGGAGCTAAAGTCGGTCGTGCCAAGCGTCCCGTCGAGAAAGGCCAGCCATGCCTCTCCGGAGAGTGACGCCACGTCGCTTCTGGGATAGGTCGACAGTGCTGTCCGTTTAAGAAGGGCCGGAAGTTCGGCCGTGGACCCGGATTGTTCGACGACCCTAACCAACCGAAGAGCCGCCCGTCGATAGGCATCGGCCCGCCATCTCCGGAAGACCTTCAAGACCAGCCACCCAAGGGCAATGAGGACCAGTCCCGCCAGCACATACCATCCCGGCGCCGGCGGCCACCAAGGAACCGCCTCGGGCGCCGAAGGCTGCACCAGGTTCGTCATCCACGGATTGCCGAATTCTTCAGGCACTCCGCGTAACTCCCGTCTTCATGACCGCCTTCAACCCTTCGACCATTTCGACCGTTTTGACCCCTTTGACCCTTCGACCTTTTGACCCTGTGACCTTCATCGAGGAGTTCCCCGCACGTGCCCGAGTTGCTCTCTTATCTGCTCCGCCGGATCTGCAGCCGTATGAATCAGCATCACCGGCACACCGACCTTTGCCAACTGCTCCTTGGTCTTTCTGAGATCTTCGTCGAAATAGTCGGAGAGTTTCCGAGATTGTCCGGCATTGCCCGTATCCAGTTCCAGTTGCAAATCTCCATCGGTGACCACCAGGCGGCCGGCCTCCGGCATCCGAGTTTTGATCGGGTCATAAATCAGGCCGCAGATGACGTCGTTGTGCTGGGCCATTCGGGTCAGCAACCGCAAAGTATCATCGTCTTGACCGTAGAAATCGCTGATCACGGCGATCAGGGCATCGTGTTTGGCCGACCGCAAAACCTGTTCCAGGGCCTGATTGAGCATCCCGGCATTCGCGGCGATTCCGGCATCCACCCTAAGGGCGTTGTTCTTCTCGACTACGGCGCCGAGCAATTGCAACACCCGGCGTCTGCTCCGGTGCGGCCGGATCTCGGCAAACCCCGAGTCGTCGAAGACCAGACCACCGACCCGATCTCCCTGGTCGACCACCCGCCAGGCGGCCAACGCCGCCAATTGCGCCGCTACCACTGACTTCATGGCCACCTGGGTTCCGAAGAACATGTTGATACGCTGATCGACGACAACGATCGCAGGCCGGTCCCGTTCTTCGGTGAAGACCCTGACGTGCGTTTTTCCGGTGCGCTGCGTGATCTTCCAGTCGATCGTGCGCACATCGTCGCCCGGCAAATAGCGTCGGATCTCGTCAAAATCCAGACCACGGCCGCGGACCCGAGAGCTATGGCGGCCGGTCAGCAGCGAATGAACAGGTTGCCGAGGCAGAAAGGAAAATCCGCGGGCTTTGTGTTCCAGACGAGCCAGGTCGTCGAGGGATACATAGACGCAGGGGGAGGAAGGGGTTACAGAGGTCGAAAAGGTCGAAGGGGTCAAATGGGTCGAAGAGGTCATGCGGCGCCTCTCAGGTGGACGATCAGGGTAGCGATTCCTGAGGAGATCTCACGTGTCTGCCGACGTCTCTCTTCTGCGATCGGGGCTTCCACGTAACCGCAATCCTCGGCGAGGTAATACATGCTTCTGACCTCGCCACAGGAGGCCTTTGCGATTCCCAGAAACCGCGCAAAATCCGCATCGGTGCCCCGCTCGAAGCCCTCGGCTATGTTGTTCATCACCGAGATTGCTGCCCGGCGGATCTGATCACGAAAGGCAAAGTCGCGCGCCGACGCTGAACCATCAAGGGTATCCCCATAGACGTGACGCACCAATACGCGGGCTTGCCTCCAGATCCAGAGATCCTCGAAACATTTCGCCGCCGGCCTCTCGACTTGTTCAACCATCCCTCACTCACCCCAATCCCGAATGCCCCTTCACGGCG
>JBDLIO010000740.1:0-2016 GCA_039714865.1 Acidobacteriota bacterium
TGCACTCCAGGAATGGGACGCGATCCATCCAGGCGAAGAACCGACATCGGGCCTGGTTGTCCGGGAACCCCAGGTTCGCCAGGCCGAAGCCGAACTGGCCGCCGCGCAGGCCGACCTGGCCGTAGCTCGTCTCAACCTCGAGCGCACCACCATCACCTTGCCCTTCGACGGTATCGTCGAGAGCGAAACGGTCGACCTCGGCCAGTACGTGACGATCGGCAAGAAGCTGGCAACCGTCTACGGCACCAAGGTGGCCGAGGTGCATGTGCCTCTGGCCGAACGGGAATTGGCCTGGTTCCGGGTCCCTTCGCGACCCGGCATCAAGGGGCCGCCGGCCACCGTCATCGCCAATTTCGGCGGCGTGACCCAGGAGTGGTCGGGTGAGGTCGTACGCATCGAGGCCAGAGTCGATACGACCTCCCGCATGGTTCCCGTCATCATTGCCGTTCCCGATCCGTTCCGTACCTCAAACCATGAAATTCCGTTGCTCCCGGGCACCTTCGTCAAGGTCGAGATCTCAGGCTACGACCTCGAACAGGTCGTCGCTGTTCCCCGGCACGCAATTCGCGAAGGCAGTGTTGTCTGGACCGTCGTGGATGAGCAACTCAAGATCACTCCGGTCACCACCGTGCGAACTGATATGGATACCGCATATATCACCGAAGGTCTTCAGCCAGGCGACCGGGTGGTCGTCAGCCAACTTGACGCCATAACCGACGGCATGACGGTCAGGGCCGTTGAGACGACGGAACCCCTCGCAGCCGCCGCTCCCACACAATCCACAGAACCCGACCCTGGTGACTCCCCCTCCGCCGAACCAAGGGCTTTCGCATGAGTTTTAACAAAGGCCCACTGGCATGGTTCGCCGGACACCACGTGGCGGCCAACCTCTTGATGGTCGGCATCCTGGTCTCCGGCGCCCTGGCGCTGTTTCAAACAAAGCTCGAGGTGTTCCCGGAATTTGACACCGACACAATCAACATCCAGGTCCCCTACCGTGGCGCAACACCCGCCGAATCAGAAGAGGGCGTCTGCATCCGCGTCGAGGAGGCGATCGCCTCGGTCGAGGGCATCAAGCGCATCCGCTCAGCGGCAATGGAGGGCATGGGCACGGTCACCGTGGAACTCTACGAGAATGTCGATGACCAGGAGGTCCTCGACGACGTCAAGGCAGCCGTCGTCCGAATCGAGACGTTCCCGGAGGAGACCGAAAAGCCGGTCGTCGCCATGGCCGATACTCGGCGGCGGGTGATCACCGTCGCTGTGCACGGGGAAGCGTCGGAAAAGACCCTGAAGGCCCTCGCCGAGAAAATGCGCGACGATCTGACCGCCGTTGACGGCATCTCCCAGGTTGATGTCAGCGGGGTGCGAAACTACGAGATCTCGATCGAGGTTTCCGAGGAGGCCTTGAGGCGTTATGGCCTGAGTTTCCAGCAAGTGGCCAACGCCGTTCGGCTTTCGTCGCTGGACCTGCCCGGCGGCGCCGTCAAGACCGAGGGCGGTGAAATCCTGCTCCGCACCAAAGGGCAGATGTACCACGGTGAGGAGTTCGAAAAGATCACCGTCGTCACGCGCCCGGACGGCACCCGGCTCCTGCTCCAGGATGTCGCCACAGTCATCGACGGCTTCGAGGATTCGGACACGGCCTCGCGCTTCGACGGCCAACCGGCCTCACTGGTTCAGGTGTTCCGGGTCGGTGATGAGGGCGCCCTGGAAATCGCCCGCCTCACGAAGGAATACCTGGAAGAGATCGCACCAATGCTCCCGGCCGGCATCTCGGTCTCAACCTGGGATGACGACTCCATCGTCCTGCGTCAACGCATTGGATTGCTGTTGCGCAACGCACGCCTCGGTCTGGTTCTGGTCTTTCTCTGCCTGGCCCTCTTCCTCAACTTGCGTCTGGCCCTTTGGACCACGATGGGCATCCCCATTTCCTTCCTCGGCGGGTTGTGGCTCGCGCCTCACTTCGACGTTTCGATCAACATGGTCTCGCTCTTCGCTTTCATCATCTCCCTG
>JBDLIO010000741.1:0-2010 GCA_039714865.1 Acidobacteriota bacterium
GAAACGGCCTCGCCGACCAGAACCTCAAGGTCCGCCGTCCATCCACTGTCGATGATGATTTTGACGATGGCCTGGGCGGCGCGCCTGAGCCCGAGGGGATCTCGTGAACCGGTCGGCTTTTCTCCGACGGCATAGAGGCCGGCGATTGTGTCCAGCCGATCGGCGACGCCGAGAACCCGGCCCAACTCGGAGGCCGGACTGTCGCCGTCGAAACCTACAGGTCTGTGGTGGTCTCGAGAGGCCGTCCACAGCGCTTCGTCGGCGCCCTCGAGACGAAGGTAGTGGCCGCCCATCACACCCTGGAGCTCGGGGAATTCTCCAACCATGTGGGTGGTGAGATCGGCCTTGACCAGGCGGGCGGCACGGCACAGCAGTTCGGTGGTCAGGTCGAGGTCGAGCTGCCCGGACAGGATGACCGCCAGGCGGCCGAGCCGTTCTGCCTTGGCCTCCAGCGAACCGAGGACCCTGTGCCACTCGACCCGTTCAAGATCGGCGATCGACTCTTCCAGCGGCCTTTTGCGGTCTTCGGAGAAGAAGAACCCGGCATCTGCCAGGCGTGCGCGAATGACCCACTCGTTGCCCAGGCGGATCAGATCTTCAGGGTCGTCCTTTCGGTCAATCACCGCGAGGAAATGGGGCTCTAGCGCTCCGTTCTCGTCTTCCAGGATCAGGCATTTCTGATGATGACGGAGAGTCGAAACGACGACTTCCGGCGGAAGGTCAAGAAAATCGCGGTCGAACGCGCCGCCGATCAACCCCGGCCACTCGACCAGTTCGACGTGTTCCGCGACCAGGCGTGGATCCTCGTGGACCCTGCAGCCGACGGTGGCCGCCAGTTGTTGGGCGGCGGTTTCCAGGGTCTGTTGCCTTTGGGCAGGGTCAATCATCACCGAGTGCTGCGCCAGGGTCTCGGCGTACGTGTCGGCGTGAGCGATACCGATCGACTCCGGACTGTGGACCCTGTGACCGACAGTCGTACGGCCGCTGGTGATGCCGAAGGCCTCGAAGGGAACAACCTCGTCGTCAAGCAGGGCGACAATGCCGTGGACCGGACGAACAAAGAGGTATTTCCCGAGACCCCAGCGCATCATCTTGGGAAAGCGGAGGCTCGAGAGAATGGCCGGGGTGATCTCCGCCAGAATTCCGGAGGTGGCGCGGCCCACATGATTGACGGTCGCTGCCAGATATTGACCCTTTTCGGTTTCCGTCCGCCCCAGTTCCTCGAACGGCAGCCCGGCTTTGGCCGCAAAGCCAAGCCCGGCCTTTGTCGGGGCGCCGTCTTCGGCCACTGCAATTCTCACTGGCGGCCCGGTCATTTCCTCGACGCGGTCCGCCTGTTTTTCAGGGAGGTTGGTGATCGTGACGATCAGCCGAAGCGGCGTTGACAGAATTTCCGTCGAAAAATCGGTAAACCCGGCCTCGCCGAGGTGTTTGGTGAAGAGATCCTGTAACTGGCGCCGGGCGCCGGGAAGGGCGTTGGCCGGAATCTCTTCGGTACGGATTTCCAGAAGGAAGGAGGCCATTACACCACCTCCAGAGCATTGCCCAGTGGCCACCCCAGCGCCTCACGTTGGGCGGCGTAGGCCTTGGCCGCTCGGAGGGCGTTGGCCCGGACCCGGCCGATCAGGCCGACTCGTTCCGTCACCGACACCGCGCCGCGCGCGTCGAGCATGTTGAAAAGGTGCGAGGTTTTGAGGGTGGCCTCAATCGCGGGAATGACCAATGGGGGATCGTGTTCGAGGCATCGTCCCGCCTCCCGCTCCCAGTCCTCAAAATGACGCCGCAGCATATTGACGTCGGCAACTTCAAAACCGTATGTTGAGGATTCTTTCTCGTCCATCAGGCGGATGGCGCCGTAGGGAACGCCACCGCCCCATTCGATGTCGTAGATCGAGTCCTTGCGCTGCAGGAACATCGAAATTCGCTCGAGGCCGTAGGTCAGCTCCCCAGTCATTGGCGCGAGGTCGATACCGCCGGCCTGCTGGAAATAGGTGAACTGTGTGATCTCCA
>JBDLIO010000742.1:0-1996 GCA_039714865.1 Acidobacteriota bacterium
TTGAGTATTTCGAACGGGCGGTTGAACTGGCCCCTAACTATCCTCAGGCCATGATGGCGTTGGTGGCCGTCATGACCGATCTGGGCCGCCCGGAAGAAGCTCGGGCTTGGTACGAAGAGTTGTCGGAAAGGGCGCCGGACAGTGCCGAAGCTCAACAAGCCGCGGGCTTTGTGGAGGCGGGATGAATAGAGCTGTCGGCTGTCAGCTCTCAGCTATCGGCTCTGAATTTGCCGGTCCTCGAATAATGGGAGAATCCGTGACGAACTTAAGGTGCCTTGGGCTTGTGATGATGATGGTTGGCGGGCTGATGGTGCAGGCCTGCGGCCGAGGGCCGGTTGAGGAGACTCCGCCGAGCGACCCCAACATCATCGCCGTGTTTAACGGGGGTGAGGTCACCCGGGACGATCTCGACCGGGCGGTCCTGTCCAGGGCGCCCGGAGACCGGGATCCGGATTCTGGAGACCCCGAGGGCTGGTATCGCACGATCATCGAGGACATCCTGCTCGAGCGCCTCTTACTGGCCGATCCCGACATCGATCCGGCGCTGATCGAGAGCCGCCTGGGACCGCTCCGGCAAGAGGAAAGCCATCGATTGGTGGCGGCGATCTACCTTGATCGACATCTTCCCGAGGCAGAACCTGTCACCGAGGCCGACGCCCTGAAGGAATACGAGAAGCACCGGGGACGATGGGTTCAGAAGGGCCGGAGAGAGGTCCGGAACATCTTTCTCCGATCAGGCGGCCGGAACTCGGACGCCGGGTTGGCCCAGACGGCTGCGGAGATCCGCCGCCGGTACGACAGGGGCGAGAGCTTCGCCGCACTGGCCGAGCAGTATTCCGATTCCGAGAGTCGGCATCAGGGCGGTGTGATCGGGTGGCTGGAGGCTGACCGGTTGGACCCTGCCCTGGCCGAGATCGTCTTCTCGTTGGAAGAGAGGCGCCTCAGTGAGTCCATGACGACACCCCAGGGCGTGCACCTCTTTCTGGTGACCGGCATCCTCGAGGAGCGGGAAATCACGTTTAGCGAGGCCCGTGGACAAATCGAAGAGCGGCTGTCCGCCCAGCGGCGAGAGGCCCTGGTCGAGCAACTGGCCGCTGGATTGCCGGAGGTTCAAGGCGCCTATGTTGCCGACGGAGCGGAGTTGGCGGCGCTGATGCGACACGGTGAAGCGGAGGCCGAAGTCGTTCGAATAGGTGACTTTGGCCTGAGCCTCGCCCAGTTGAAGGCCATGATGAAAAACGCGGTGGCCGACGGTCGGGCGGCGTCTGGGGATCTAGCCGGGCGCCTTGTCGAGGTTCTGGCAAGGCGGGAGCAGATTTTTGCGGCTGCACGGACCGAGGGCCTGGACCGTGATCCCAAGGTTGAGGCACGGCTGGAAGAGGTTTTGGACGGAGCGAGGCTCAACCACCGGCGGCAGGTGACGATCGAACGAGTGCTCGACGGCGACCCCGAATTACTGAGTGTTTGGTTCGAGGCCAACCAGGAGCGCTTTTCGACTCCGGTTCGACTGAAAGTGAGCAGGCTGCTTGTGCCCCTGGAGGTCTCGAGCGTTGAGACAATCGTGGCGGCCCTTGAGAACCTGTCTCGGGGCGAAGTTTCACCGGGTGACTTTGACGAAGTGGCCGAGCGCCTGGGTGGTCGGGTGGAGCACGACGGATGGAAGACCTTGAACGAACTGGCCGCCATCCGCCCGATGGCCGCTCGGCTGGCTTCGACGCTGGCAATCGGGCGGGTCTCGCCACCCTATCGCACGTTGTCTACGCTCGAAGTCCTCACGGTCGAGGACCGGCAGGAGCCCGGGTTGCAGACCCTGGCCGCCGTGTACGACAGGGCACGCTCCGAGTACCTCGCGGGCAACGCGGCCGAGCTCTTCGGCCGGTGGGCGAATGCCTCCCTGGCCGAGGCCGGGCTGCGCATCTTCTCTGAGCGTTTGGTGGAGCTTGATGGGGAGCGGCAGGTCCCCTCCGGTGATTGAAAACAGTGTTGCCCATATGAG
>JBDLIO010000743.1:0-1994 GCA_039714865.1 Acidobacteriota bacterium
CAGGGTGGTTTGGCGAAGTCCCGGTGGCGATGACGATGGTATCGCCCCTGAGTACCATTCGGGTCTGGCCTCCAGCACCGATCACCGCTACATGGTTTCTGTCCAGAAAACGGCCGGCCCCGTGAAAAACATCGATCTCATTCCGCGCCAGGGCACGATTGATCAACTCCAACTCCCGCTGAACTACCTGGCGTTCACGGTGCATGAAATCGGCAACGGTAATCTCGTCGGAGATCTCCGTCTTGATGCCGTGGAGTTTCTGGTGGGTGTGAGCATAGACAAAGAGTGCGCTTTCCCGGAGTGTTTTCGAAGGAATAGTGCCCCAGTTGACCGCGGTTCCCCCCACGACCCTTGCGCGTTCAACAACCGCCACCTTCTTCCCGGACCGAGCAGCCAGAATCGCGGCCCGCTCACCACCGGGGCCGCACCCGAGAACCACAACGTCATATTGAATTGCCATAGAGCTGTAACCCTAAACGGGGTCGTCGGGCTGGTCAAGCCATGAAAAAGCCTGGGTCGCCGGCGCCCCCCCCCGCCCGCCCGGTCGGCCACGTACAATGGAACGACCATGAGAATCGCAGCCGTGCTCCTCGCCGGCCTTATCGCTTTCCCCGCCGCCGCCAAGGACGAACCCACTCGTATCCTGATTCTGGTCGACGCCTCGGCCTCGATGGCAACCTCCTTCCCGAGCCGGGGAGGTGACCGACTGGGCGCTGTTCGCACCACCCTGGATGTCCTCGAAGCAGTCTTTCGGGGAAGGGAGGTCCAGCCCGACATCGCCCTCAGGGTCTTTGGGGATCGACTGGCGCCGAATGACCCCGAGGCCTGCGGCGATACCCGCCTGATTCGAACTTGGGCGCCGGCCGATCAAGATGATCTGGGCGCCTCCCTGGAAAGGACCCGACCCCGTGGCGCCGGCTCCCTGGCCCGCGCACTGGAGGGGGCCCTCGCGGATCTGGGCACCCCCGGAAAACAGGATCTGGTGCTGATCATCTTGGACGGCTTGAATCGGTGCGACGGTGAGCTTCCGAAGGCGTTCGATTCTCTGACGCTCGAGGGCGACGGGGCCGAGGTCCACGTATTCGGTTTCGGTCTGAACGTCACCGAGCAGGCAGAACTGTCCACATACGCCGCTTTCCACGGCGTCGCGTGGCCGGGACAGTTGATTCAGGGCGTGTCAACGGTGATATCGCAACGCATGTCGTTGCCGTTATTGGAAGAGTCGATCGGGCTGGATCTGGTTGGTGTCACCCAAATGGGCTTTGATCTTGGAGCGTTGAACCTCGTCGGCACCTGGAACAAGGAACCGATCACAGTCGATTTGAGTCGAGAGAGGCTCCGGATCAAAGCAGGGCTGGGAACGGCCACCGTCATCGCCTCCGAATCCAACGAGGGGCTGCGCCAGCACCTCGTGAGGGTGCCTGTCGTGCCGGAACGTCGCCTTCAGCTGGAGTTCTTCGAGCCCCTCCCTATTGAGCTCTCTCTTCAGATCGAGGAGTCCGGATGGGGTCGTCCGGGCATCATTCAGGCTTCGTGGGACAATGCGCCCGAAGAGGAACTTCAGCTGATCCTCCAAGAAAATGGAGTCCCCGGAGCTTCCTGGACCTACGCCGAGACTGTCGGCGGTCCGAAAGGAAAGCTCTCCCTGGCTCTACCCGCCAAACCCTTGGAGTTGGCCCTTCAACTCCGCAGGCCGGTCGGCAAAGGTGAGGGTGTCATCGCCGCGGTAGTGTTCGACTCCCCCGGACGCAGCGTGAGCCTGGAGTCAGCCGGGGAGGTGGAGCCCGGGGGCACTGTAGTGGTGAGATGGGAAGGCGACAGTTATCCGGAAGATGTGGTCACCCTTGTGCCTGCCGACGCCCCGCCGGAGAGTCTTGGAACTCCCGTTGAGGCAGTTGATGGTTCACCTCGGGACTTTGTGGTCCCCTTCGATCAGTGCACCTACGAGTTTCGTTATATCGACGGAAGATCCTTCGAGATCTTGGCCCGTACGC
>JBDLIO010000744.1:0-1991 GCA_039714865.1 Acidobacteriota bacterium
ACGGATCGACTCCGGGCGCCAGACCATTGTCGGACTCAACCGCTTCCCTCTGGAGCACGAGGACGAACTCGAGGTGCTCAAGGTCGACAACTCGGCGGTCTACGAGGCCCAGATCGCTCGACTGCGCGAACTCCGCAGGGACCGGGACCAGGCTCTGCTCGACGAGAAACTGGCCGCCTTGACCCGATGTGCGGAATCGGGAGACGGTAATCTACTGACGTTGTCCGTCGAGGCGGCCAGAGCAAAGGCCACCGTCGGCGAAATGTCCGATGCCCTGGAGACTGTCTTTGGTCGGCACCGGGCTACGATCAAGTCAATCACAGGTGTTTACGGCCAGGAAGCGGGAGAGAACATGACGCAACTCACCGAGGCCCACCGCCTCGCGGACGAAGTGGCACATCTGGAAGGCCGGCGGCCACGCATCCTGGTGGCCAAGATGGGACAAGACGGCCACGATCGCGGCCAAAAGGTCATCGCCACCGCTTTTGCCGACTTGGGGTTCGACGTCGACGTCGGCCCGATGTTCACCACCCCCGAAGAGACTGCCCGACAGGCTGTCGAAAACGACGTGCACATCGTCGGCGTCTCGTCCCTGGCGGCGGGACACCTGACCCTGGTGCCGCAACTCAAGGAAAACCTGGTCAAACTGGGTCGCGGTGACATCCTGATCGTCGTCGGCGGCGTCATCCCGCCCCAGGATCACCAGGCCCTCAAAGATGCCGGCGCCGCCCACATCTTCGGCCCGGGAACCATCATCGCCGAAGCTGCAGTTGCCCTGCTTGAGGCGCTGAATCGCAAGCTGGTGGAGTGACTTATCCTTGCTCACATTGGCCCGTTCACAATCGCTAATCCGACGGGGATCTCTAATGTGATTCCGGATCCGGCCCCAGCCGCCATTCATTGTCATTGATAAATATATTCGACCGCTTCGCGCAGCACCTCATCGAAGTTATCGGGATACTCGTGTCCCTTGTCCTCCATGACGATGTGATCTACCGACAGCCCAGCCTCAGTGAAGTTCACAACCGTCGTCTGGACTGCAGCAGCGGTCCAGTCCTCGGCCCCGACAAATATCGTACCCCGTACGCCTCGCTCGGCGGCAGCTTGAGCGATCTCAAGTGGGATCGGACTCCGCGTTGCGGGGCAGCCGGCGATGAATCCCTTGGCCGGGATCGTCCCCTCAGCCGCCATGAACAGTGAGAGATTGCCTCCCTGGGAAAAGCCCGCCAGCGTAACCTGTGTGGTGTCTACGGAGTATTCCTCGACTATTTCCCGGTACAGACCGAAGACTTCCTCCTGTGCCGTGGGTGGACTGTAGATATCAACTCCGCCGAGATCCCAGCGATACGACTTGGTGGCGGCCTGCATACTCGATTGGATATAGGCGATGATCAGACCGTCGCCGATCACCCTGGGATCCCAGCGGTCCAGCGCCTTGACGATGCTTTGATTGCCGCCATGAATGATCATCATCAGCGGGTAGGAACCATCCGGCGAATATGACTCCGGTGTGATCACCTTGTATTCCGGCTTGGACCCAATGTTGGCTTCTTCGCGCAACCGGTTGTTCCGCGCCAGGGTTTTCCTGAATCGGTCATTCTTGCGTACGCTGTCATAGGTGGTGGAACGAGGAATTACAAAATAGAAAAAGCCTTTCTCAAGTCCCTTCTCCCAGACGTTCAACGCTTCGTCGGTACGTCCGGCGTCGAAGAGAATCGTCATTTTGAGGTCAGAGACCTCGAATTCACGATCCTCGAGGGCCAGCGCGGCCTTTTCCATCAGGGCCAGTGCTTCAACGAATTTTTCCTGTTCCATGAAGGCGTAAACGGCCTCGCTAACTTCGCTCCAGGTGGTCGGCTCGGCTCCATAGTCCTGAGCGACTGCCGGGGCGAGACAAGGTAAGGCCAAGATGCAAACAGCAACGAGGCCCATGGACAGGATCAACCTGAAATTAGTTGGGTGCACGATCTTCTCCTTTGTCTATGCGGTTG
>JBDLIO010000745.1:0-1989 GCA_039714865.1 Acidobacteriota bacterium
GAAAGCCAATGGCATTGACTTTCTCTCGGTGGCCCACATCCCGATCGGTATATCGAATGTGAAAGTGGGTGGTTGCGCTGTCGAAGGCCGGCCGCAGAAACCACCCGAGGACGCCGTCGTTTTCAGGTCCATGAGCACGCATGATCTGCGCTGTCATTCCCAGTTTTTCGGTGAAGAAAAGGTTCGTGTCGATGCCGATTGAACCGGCGTTCTCCCCCCGGCTGTCACGGTTTGCCGCGAGAAATCCGATCGTCGAGGAGCCGAAGATCCCGCGTTGCAACCGCAAGACCGAATAGTCGGCATCGATTGTCGACACGGTGTCGCCCTGCTCCACTTCAAGGTCAGCTCTGGCCGCGATCGCGGCCATCTCAAACCCCAAAAGCTTGCCGATGATCTTGCCGCCCGCCGTGATGTCGCCGATCCGTCTGCTGTAGAACTGGCGGATTCTTTGATCGTACATCTCGATGCCTTCGAGAAAGAACGGTCTCTTTTCGGGCACGAAGAGCTCAAAGCGCGATAGGTTGATCTCCTCGACATCTGCCTCCACGAGGGCGAAATCCGGGTTGACGGTCAGATCGGCGCTGAGGTCGTTGGTAATCCTGAAACGGAGATCCGCGCCGAACTTGGTCTCGAAGCCTTCGTGCGACTGGGCGACGACAAGGGCGTACGGAATGAAGGAAAATCCCTTCAGCTCTGCAGGATGAACGCCTAACCCCGTGAGCTTGCCAAATGCCGAGACCCTCCACTCGGACTCTCCCGGGCCCGACCACACCGAAGTCTCGAAGCGGCGTGGAATGCGCCTGATGAAGTTGATGCCCCAGGTCACGTGGTCGCCACCGCTGAATCTGAGCATTCGAAACGGGATTTCGAACTCGGTCGTCCACCCATGAGGCAATCGTTTTGACGCACATGACCAGGAAGAATCCCATTTTGTGTCGACGACCCTCCCGTTGTCAGCGACCTTGCCGTCGGTCTGCACTCCGAGCACATTGGTGCTGAAGAAGTAGGCCGTTCGCCCGTCGTGGTGAGTATCCAGCAGGACCGTTACGGAGTCATCAGCCTCGAGATTGCCGTCACGGGTGGTGACGGCTGCGGACAGCTTGGCGGGATCAGGATCGAACGATCTGACGGCCACATACAAGGCATCGGCGGTCATACCGACCTGAACCACAGTTCGGAAGGGCGAGGCCACTCCGAACTGCGGTTCGAACTGTCTAAAACCCTCGACCGTGGCGGCACCGGCCCAAACCTCGTCATCGAGAACCCCATCAATCACAGGCGCCTGAGGAAACACCACGACGGAAAGGTTCAATTCTTCAGCCCAGGAGGCGTTCACCATGGCGACCATCAGAGCCGCCACGAGCACGGACAGCACCCGGCAAAAGCGGGTGTTATCCACGATGGGCTTCCGGCACGTACTCCGCAAGCCGGGTCTCGGCATACACCGGCCGAAGGCGGGCAAAGCGCTGCAGGCCACCCTCGAGCGTTACCTCCGGCCAATCTTCGCCGATCAGAGGCAGGGCATATTTCAGGAAGTCGTCGGTCACGTCGGTCCGGGATGGTGTGAGCCACTCTGCAGGGAAGAACCGCTCCGAGTTGGCGACCAGATCCAACGGCACCTTGTCGTAACGTACTCGGTACCCCGGACCAGGCTCGCGGAGGATAGTGGCCATGTGTCCGGAGTCGTTTTCGGCAGCGATGACAACAGCGTGGCGTGCCACCTCATAGGCCTCGTCGAGATCCACCGTTGAGGCATGAATGATGCTGTGGCGCTGATCGGTACCGGGCACATTGCCCCGGGCCGAACCCCGACAGGGCAGCCCGATCTGATTGAGGTGATTGACGACGATCTGGGCAACCGTCATCTCGCTCGACGAGAAGGTCGTATGGCCGAAACTGTCTTTGAGCTCTCCGATATCACCGACGTCGAAACCTTCGGAGACGACGACAATAACGCGCCCCCTGTCCTTGAGCATGTCGTTGACGCTG
>JBDLIO010000746.1:0-1988 GCA_039714865.1 Acidobacteriota bacterium
AGACCCTCGAGATCACCCACGTCTACGCCGACACCGGCATGCAAGCCGAACACGGCTACACCGCCCTGTCCCGAGCCCGAGGCGAAACGCACCTGTGGATCAATGACGCACCCGGCCCGCTCGGCGAATGCACCCACATCCACGGAGACCCACTAACGGAAGACCGCATCGACGCTCTCGTCCGTCAGCTCTCCCAGTCCGTCATAGAGCCACCCGCTCACGATCAAGGCCTTCCCGTTGAGACGGCTACCGATCGTCAACTCGTCGGCTGGCGCGGCGAACTCGCAGCAACCATCCGACAGAGTCCGATCGCCGTCGACCGAACAGATGAACTGATCGGCGTCAATCTTTCGGTCTTCCATTCCCAGCGCCAGATGCTTGAAGACGTCGAACCTTTCAACGAGGTCATTCGCAAAACCGGACGGTACCAGGGTGAGGTCGGCCACATCACCCGAACAGGACGGGAATTCCCAACCCTGATGACCACCACGGTGCTCAAGAACAGTGAGGGCGTCCCTGTGGAAATGGTCGCGGTGGCCAGGGATATCACGGAGTCCAAGAAGACTCAGAACGAAACGGAAGCCCGAGGGCGCTACCTGGGCTGTCTGGCCGAGATCTCTGCTCTGATGATCGAAACAAAGGACGTCCTGCTGTTCCTGCCGGAAGTCCTGCGCCTGTTGGGAGAGACGGCCGTCGTCAGCCGGACCTACATCTTCGCCAACGAAATCTTGAGTAACGGCGACTTGGCGTGTTCCAGAGTCGCTGGATGGGAACGAAAGAGCGCCCCCAAACGACCGGAGGACGAGGGACAACGGAAGCTGCCGTATGAGGCCAACGGTCTGGCCCGTTGGGTCGAAGTTCTCGGTGCCGGGGAGATCATCGCGGGGAACGTTGTGGATATGCCGCAGACGGAAAGGACGAGATTGGCGCCTTTCAAGATCCAATCCCTCCTATTGATTCCCCTCTTTGTGTCCGGTGACTGGTACGGCTACGTCGGTTTCGACTGTTGCAAGGCTGAAAGATCCTGGTCAGACCAGGAAATAGCCCTCTTGAAGGTCGCCGCCGCCCAGATCTCAGCCGGCATCGAGAATCACGGATTGCTCGAGGAGGTCCTCCTCGATGCCAGGATGATGGAGCGCTCGAACATCGAGCTGAAACAGGCGTACGAGGAGACTCTGGAAGGCTGGGCGAGGGCCCTGGAACTGCGCGACAGCGACACCGAGGGCCACACCCGAAGGGTGGCCGATCTCGCCCTCAAGATGGGCAAGGAACTGGGGCTCAGGGAGAATCAGCTGATCCACCTCCATCGCGGGGCTCTGCTGCACGACATCGGCAAAATGGCCGTACCGGACTACATCCTGAGAAAGCAGGGGCCCTTGGACGACGAAGAGTGGGCGATCATGAGGCGCCATCCGATCTACGCCTACGAAATGCTGTCCCGAATCAACTACCTCCGACCCGCCCTGGCTATCCCCTGCAGCCACCACGAACGGTGGGACGGTTCGGGCTATCCACAGGGCCTTGAGGGTGAAGACATCCCGCTTCCGGCACGGATTTTTGCGGTTGTCGACGTGTGGGACGCTTTGACCTCGGACCGACCCTACCGCAAAGCAAGGTCTGCCGAGTACACGGTCGCCCACCTCCGTGATGGCTCCGGCACCCTGTATGACCCGGCAGTCGTGGAGGCCTTCCTGTCGATCCTCGAAGAGACCTCCTGACTCACCCTCCACCCTTCAAACTTCACCCTTCACCCTTCACCCTACCCCCCTTCGTGATAGAGTTCCGATCAGCAGCTGATGTTCGAGATTCAGTTCCACCCCGCCGACATTCGTAAACCGGTTCGCTACTTCTTCTTGTCGCGGGCCGGTGCCCGCTGGCTCATAGCAGCCGCGGCGGTCGTCACGATCACCGTCATCGCCGGGCTGGCTTTGGCGCCCCTGGGTCTTCAGGGTCTGCTGCTGACCTCAGAGCAAGGTCGGCTGGCGCAC
>JBDLIO010000747.1:0-1974 GCA_039714865.1 Acidobacteriota bacterium
GACTCAGCCATTTGTTCAGAGCTCAGCTCCGGCCCCGGCTCTCAAGGTACTTTTGGTTGACGATTCCCGAATCACCAGGGAGATGTTTCGCCGAATCCTGATGGATGCCCAAATCGAAGTCACATCGGTAGCCTCAGGGGAGGATGCGTTAGTTGTGCTCGAGGAAGGAAACGTCGACTGCCTTGTTACCGATATCGAGATGCCGGGCATGGATGGCCTCGAACTGACGCGTCGGGTTCGTGACTCCGCGCAGTGGGAACATCTCCCCGTGGTTGTTGTGTCGACTCGTGATCAAGCATCCGACAGGATGGCCGGACTCGAGGCAGGAGCGGACGCCTACCTGGCCAAGCAGAACCTCGATGATGAGGACCTGGTAGCCCTCATTCATCGGCTTGGCGGTCGCCGATGAAGCCCGTTCGTGTGGCGGTCTTTGATAAGGCCGCTTCCATTCGAGCCCTTTTGAAGCGAACGGTCGGCGAATCGGAGAACCTGATTTGTATTGGAAGCCATCCGATCTCGGTTTTCCTGGAATACGACGCTGCCCTTGGGTCGGCGGACTCCGTGGTCATCGGCCTGGACATCGCTGAGGCCGCCACATGGCCTGCTCTGGCAGCGCACCTCGACGGGTCACCTATCCCGGCTGTCATTCTTTCACCAATTGAAGATCCTGGTCAGGCGCCAACCCGCTGGCCGGAGCATTGTATTTCTCTGGAAAAGCCCACAAGTCCAGGTGGATGGAAGGTCCTCTGCTCAACCCTCGTATCCGCCCTTGAAAGTATGAATAATGGCAGCGCCCGGCTCTCTGACCCAGGCAGAAGAACTCCCGTTGGTTTGGAGAATGGATTGGACTTGATCGCGGTGGGGGGCTCAGCGGGTGGACCGGAGGCCACCGGCGAGATGCTGAAGAGCGTCGGGGAGGCCCTTCAAAAGACCGCCGTCGTCATCGTGCAACACATCAGCGAAGGGTTCGAGTCCGAATATGTTCAATGGTTGAGCCGGATCCTGACTTGGACCGACGTCGACATCGCCCGAGACGGTGAACTCCTGTCACCCGGCCGAGTCCGACTGGCTGGACCCGGGGTCCACCTCGAGATCTCAGAGGGGCCTGCGATTCGGTTTGACCGGGAGAGTCCTCCGAATCACGGGCACCGTCCCTCGGTGGACCACCTTTTCCAATCGATTGCCCGCGTGAAACCAGAAGGCTCGGCCGGAGTCTTGCTCTCGGGCATGGGCATTGACGGTGTTGATGGGTTGGCGAGTCTCAACAGGGTTGGCTGTCTGACCCTGGTTCAAGATCAGGCAACGAGTGCGGTTTTCGGCATGCCCGGGGCCGCCATCAAGAGGGGCGCCTCAACGATCGCAAGGCCGCCGGCGGCATTGGGTATCGTTCTCCAACACTACATCGAAGCCGGAGGCCGCCGGTGACTCCGGGGCGAAAGTTGATGTTGCTGGTAGAGCGAATGAGCGGAATCGTCCTTCCTGATCGAGAGTTGCAACGCCTGACCGACTGGGCCGGGAACCGGGCAGCCATCCGGGGTTTCAAGGACACCAACGCCTATGTTGATGCCCTGAGGCGGGATCCGGAAAGCGAGGAGTGGAGAACCCTTCTCAGTCGAGTGACCGTCAAGGAGAGTTCTCTTTTTCGGGCACCACAACAATTCAGGTGTCTGCGCGAGAACATCGTTCCGGAATTGGTGGCATCGGGCCGAAAAACCCTGCGGGTCTGGTCGGCAGGCTGTGCTCGTGGGGAGGAGCCGGCAACCTTGGCCGTGGTTCTCGCAGAATGCCTCGCCGGGATCGATGTTCGGTGGTCCGTGGTGGGCACCGATGTCGATGCTGACGCCCTCGAAGCCGCGCGAAGGGCACGTTTCCCTTCAAGGTCTGTTCGACGGGTGCCGGCCGAGTATCTCCAGCGGTATTTCAAGGTGCGGTTAGGCGTCCATGAACTCAAGGGTGAAATCCAATCTCACATTC
>JBDLIO010000748.1:0-1968 GCA_039714865.1 Acidobacteriota bacterium
CTCGAGCAACCACCGGTGGCACAGAGCGGTCATGGAATCTGCGTCGGAGCGGGCAATTTCCAACGCTCGCTCGTAGGATCGGCCGGCTTCTCCGAGGTGTTCCAGGGCGCCTTCGACATTTCCGTCGCCTGCCAGGTGAGTTGCGGCGGCTGCGTGGATGTCACCGGAAAGTCTGGGCAATCGCCAGTCCCAGGGGGTGTCGATCTCAGCGGTCGATGCGGCTTCCAGCGCGGCTTCGTGCCGGCCCTCGTAATAGGCGATCAGTGCCTGTGTCAGCGCCGGGCTCTCCAACGGGGAGGGGCCGGCGAATTGCAGGAGTTGCAGGGCGCGGTCCTTGAAGGATTTGCCGGCGTCCTGCTCGCTGGATCGGCGCAGCTCGGGGTCCGAGATGTGTCGGGTTCGTCGCAAGGCTTCTTCGTAGGCACGTCCCAGGGCTCGCCCCAGGGCGGTTGCGACTTCCGGACTCTGGAATCCGGAATCCCAGGCGTCCTGGAGATCGGCGACAGCCTCATCGACTTCGCCGAGGACAAGGTGAATACGACCCAGGGCATAGCGGCCGGGACCGCGTCCAACCTCGCCCATGGCCTCGGCGTTCCGGCGAATCTCATCGACCATTTGGTGCACCCGCAGGCGTTCGGGGCTGGTGTCGTGGCGCGGCATCATGGCGCTCAGGCGTACGAACTCTTCGATGGAGTCGACGCGCTCCAGCAGGCCCTGTGCGATGGCAGCCCTCTTGGCCGACTGCCACCTGTTGTGAAGATTGAGGCTGCCGACCGCCGCGCCGGCAACCAGGATGGCTACCAGGGCCGTGGTGACGACAGGGTGCCTGCGGGCGATCTTTGAGGCCCTGTAGGCCAGGCTGCCCCGGCGGGCAGTGATCGGCTCGCCGGCGAGAAAACGACGCAGGTCCTCCGCCGCTTCGAAGGCCGTAGAGTAGCGCCGGCTTCGGTCGATTTCGAGACACTTCAGGACGATCGTATCAAGGTCCCGCGGGATCGTGGACTCCAGGTGCGACGGCGGGGTCGGCCCGGTCGACGTATGGCCTTCGAGGATTTCGGCAAAACTGCCCTCAAACGGCGCCCTTCCGGTCAAAAACCAGTACAGAGTGGCCCCAAGGCTGTAGATGTCCGAACGGGCGTCGATTTCGTCGGTCTTGCCGCGGATCTGTTCAGGGGCTGCGAAGGCCGGTGTGCCCAGGATGGCGCCGGTTCGGGTGACGTCGCGGGTATCGATCTCCCTGGCGATGCCGAAGTCGACGACAAAGGGACGCCAGCCTCCACCAGGGGTCAGCTCTACCATGATATTGGCCGGTTTGACGTCGCGGTGGACCAGATCGAGGCGGTGGGCCGCATGCAGCGCTTCGGCGACATCGGCCATGATCTGCGCCTTCTCGCGGATGCCGAGCCGGTTCCGGACTTCGGGGAGGGCGCCCCCGGCGACGTACTGCATGACAATGAAGGGGTGGCCTTCGACCTCGCCGACCTCGTAGACCGGGCAGATGCCTTCGTGGTCGACCCGGGATTGAATTCGTGCCTCGCGGACGAATCGGGCGACGACGTCGGGGTCGTCCCGTCTGAGGAATTTGATCGCGACGGTCCGGCCGAGCCGTGGATCGTTGGCACGGTAGACGTCGCCCATGCCGCCCTGACCAATGAAATCCACCAACTCGTATCGGTCCCAGTTCTCGACGGGCAGGCGGTCGAAGGGGTCGGCCTTCGGTTTGTTTCGGGAGACCTGGGTGGCTGCTTCCCGTTCGAGACGCGCAACGGCGGTCGGGTGCAGGAGGCCGGTCTCGACGGCAATCTCGATCTTGCGGACCGCGTCGACGGTTTCGGGATCCTCGCCGGCGACCATGATTGCGGTCTCCAGAGCGCCCTCGGTCATCAGCCCTCGCCTGAGCGCAAGTTCCAGGGTGGCGGAGGCCCGCCGTTCCTCGCCGGATGCGGTCGACGACCAGGGATCTGTGCC
>JBDLIO010000749.1:0-1963 GCA_039714865.1 Acidobacteriota bacterium
GATCGTGGGTAGAGAAATATTTGCCAATTTTTGCCATTGCAACTACACTCAGACCATGAGCACGATGAACATCTCCCTCCCGGAAGCGCTCAAGTCCTTCGTCGACGAACAGGTCACAAGGCGGAGTCATGGGTCGTCAAGTGAGTACATCCGCGAACTCATCCGGAAAGACCGGGACCGGCAGCGCCTGCGGAAGCTTCTGCTCGACGGTGCGGCCTCACCTGCAGCCGCCCCAGTAGATACCGAGTATTTCACCTCATTGAGAGATCACGTTCGGAAAAGTTCGGGAGCGTGACGAAAAAACCGATCATCCCGAGGGCTTTGGCCGCTCAAGACGTGGAGCAGGCGATTGAACATTACCTCGAAGAGCAGGCTGCCCACGCAGCTCTCGGGTTCATTGACGCCCTCGAAGGGGCCTACGATCACATCGCCAGACATCCGGCGTCCGGATCTCCCCGGCTTGGTCACGAGCTTGATCTCCCTAACCTTCGGTCGTGGCCTTTGAACACCTTTCCCTACATCGTCTTCTACCTCGAGAGACCCGACCATATCGACGTCTGGCGTGTTCTCCACCAGAAACGGGACATTCCCTCCTCGCTGCAATCGGTCGATTGAATCGGCGATTCGGGGCCACCGATCGCCCCCGCTCGGTGCATTTCCCTCAACGGCAACAGAGTCGAAATCGGAAGAGCATCGCCCTTGAGGGAAATGACCTCGGCGGCCTACGGCTTTGGCCGAGACTCTGTCGCCAAGGCGACCGCCGTGGGTTGCCCCACACAGCCTTTCCCGCAACGGCAAAGCTACCGGGAGGTCTACCGGGGGGAAAAGCTGTGTACGGCACGCCCGTCCGAGAGGACGCTCTCTCGCTTTGACCCATTTGACCTCTTCGACCTCTTTGACCCCTTTGACCCTTTGACCCCCTCCCCTGCTACAATCCGCGCCTGCCCGATGGGCCAAGGAGTAGCCATGCGTTGGAGCCGAACATTCATTCACACCCTGAGACAGGACCCTGCCGATGCAGAGGTCGTCTCCCACAAATTGATGACCCGTGCAGGGCTGATCTCCAAGGTCGCAGCCGGCATTTACAACTCGCTGCCTTTGGGCTGGCGTTCGATCGACAAGCTCTCCGACATCATCCGAGAAGAGATGGAGGCCGCCGGGGCCGCCGAACTGGTCATGCCGGCCGTGCAACCCGCCGAGTATTGGGAAGAATCCGGCCGTTGGGCACAGTACGGACCGGAACTCCTGCGCATCAAGGACCGCCACGACCGCGAGTTCTGCTTCGGCCCGACCCACGAAGAAATCATCACCGACATCGTCAGGCGGTCGATCAAGAGCTACAAGCAGCTGCCGGTTGCGCTTTACCAGATCCAGACCAAGTTCCGGGATGAGATCCGGCCACGATTCGGCCTGATGCGGGGACGAGAATTCCTGATGAAGGACGCCTATTCCTTCCACGCCGACGCCTCAGACCTCGATCAGACCTACAGGGCAATGGAAAAGGCCTACTGTCGCATCTTCGAACGCTGCGGCCTGGGCTACACACCGGTCGAGGCGGACACCGGCAATATCGGCGGATCGGAGAGCCACGAGTTCATGGTACTGGCCGACACCGGCGAGGACGCGATTCTATCCTGCCCCTCCTGCGGCTATGGCGCCAACGTCGAGAAGGCCCAGACCGGGTCCATCAAGGCGGCGCCCCCCTGGCCGCTGGCCGAGAGTGAAACGCCCTCATCGGTTCACACCCCTGAGATGCGATCGGTCGAAGAGGTGGCCGAGTTCCTCGGCGTCGACCCCGCTCATTTGATCAAGACCATGATCTTCGAAAGTGACGAGGAGTTCGTCGCCGTCCTGATCCGCGGCGACCTCGAGATCAACGAAGTCAAGCTCAAGAATTTCCTGGACTGCACCCATCTGCAACTGGCCTCGGAGGCCAAGATCGAGCAGATCACAGGGGGCGCCC
>JBDLIO010000750.1:0-1962 GCA_039714865.1 Acidobacteriota bacterium
TGTTGGTGGCGAGCGCGGTCTTGCCCATTACCAGCTTGTCCCGGAAGGAGCCGGTGACCACGACCCAGCCCTGGCCGTCCACTGCGATGCCGCCCATGATGGGCCAGGTGGGCGAGGTGGTCATGCATCTCAGTCAACAGGAGTTGGGGGGTCGGGTTTCGCATTTGCGACGGGAACTCCTGGGTAGTACGGTCGTCGCAGCGAGTCTGACCCTGCTGACTCTGGCGGCTGCCTTCGGCCTGATCTGGGTCTTGATCCAACGAACCCGAAAGCTCGAGGCAAGGAACCAACATGGGCGGGAGATGGCGGCCCTCGGAACCTTGGCGGCAAATCTGGCGCACGAAATCCGAAATCCGCTGAATTCGATCAATCTCAACCTGGAGTTGGTTGAGGAAGACCTGCAAGGTGGCACCACTGAGAGTGCATCGTCCTCTCTCACCGACACACGGAACGAGGTCAACCGTTTGGGGCGTTTGGTCACCGATTTTCTGACCTACGCTCGTCCTTCGGATGTGGTGTTCGAGGATGTCGAAATGGTCGATCTCGCCGTTGGCGTTCGAGATTTTCTTGCTGCCGAAAGCCTCGAACGCGGGGTGGGTCTTCGCCTTAAAGTCGTCCCGGACGAGATTGTCGTCAAGGGTGACCCCGGCCAGCTGCGCCAGGTCCTGATGAATCTCGTGCTCAACGCCGTCCAGGCCGTTGAAAGGCTGGATGCCGACCGGCGCTTGGTGTACCTGATTGTCGAGTATTCGGAAGACCGGGTCGAGGTGGCCGTTCGAGATTTGGGCGATGGCGTTGTTGAAGAAGAGCTGGAACGGGTTCGGGACGCTTTCTTTACGAAGAAGAGGGGTGGATCAGGGCTCGGGCTGGCGATTGCCGAGCGTGTGGTCACTGCTCACAACGGTCTCCTTGTTCTGGAAAATGTGAAACCCATGGGCTTTGAGGCCCGCGTAATCTTGCCCCTCCCGCCGGGAGATGGCACTATGAGCCGATCAGCGGTCGAGGCTTGACCGTGATATTTCTGGAGGTCTGAAATGCAGACGCGTATTTTGGTAATTATTCTCGGTGCCGTGATGGCCATCGGCGGCACGACCGCCCAGGCTGAATTTCGTGCCAGTGACCTGGTCTATGTTCCGGTTGTCGCTCACACTGCCGGCGCCAATGACAGCATTTGGGCGTCCGACGTGATGATCTCAAACCTCGAAGCCGAGGATTCAATCGACGTCGCCATGGTCTTTCTGCCTTCGGGCCTGAGAAACAACTCATATCTCTTCGCCGACCGGACGGAGTGGGTGGGAGGGCGTGATGCCGACAGTTTCGGCATCATCGACGAGCGCCTGGCCGATATTCCCCCAGGAGGTTCCGTTGTTATTGAGGATGTGGTTGAGGCCTACTGGCCGGAGAACAGTGGGTTGAACGGGCAGGGCGCGCTGGTTGTTTTTTCCTATCTGGCAGATTCCCTGGAAGACGACGGGTCCCGGGAATTTCGGAACATGACGGTGAGTTCCAGGACGTTCAACACGGCGACGCTGTGGGAGCCTGACCCGGATAACGACGGCGAGTTCCTCGAGAGCGAGGTCTCCTACGGCCAATTGCTCAATGGCGTTCCCTGGTACAACCTGGCGGACTCGGCCTTCGTCAGCGATCAAGGGGACTTCAGTTACCTTCTTCTCGATGGTGCACGAGATGACGAATTCTTTCGCTACAATATCGGGCTCGTCAACACTTCAGACCGGCAAACGACCTTGGTGATGAGGATTGAGCCGATTCAACCTGACGGGCAGCCGTTTCTCGGCGACACTGATCTTCCGGTTGCGTTGACCGTGACTCTGCCTCCGTTGGCGCATGTCCAATATTTCCAGATCTTCAGCAATATCTTCGGCTTGGCCGACATCGCTCAGGCCCGATTCAAGATCAGCATTGACCAATGGAGTACTACAGGAACCGACCCCCACCCAACCT
>JBDLIO010000751.1:0-1956 GCA_039714865.1 Acidobacteriota bacterium
GGCTTCGAGCGCGGCGGCACCGATTTTCGCCTCAGTTTGATTCCATTCGGGGGTTATGTCCGCATCGTGGGACTGGGACCCGACGAAACCGATTTGACAACCGGCGGCGCGGAGTCGGAGCCCGAGTTGTTGGCGCGTTGGAAGAGAGGCCTGATTCTCTTCGGTGGACCGATTACCAACGTACTCGCCGCCGTGGTCTTTGTCGCAGGAGCGTTTCTGGTCGGCGTCGAAATTCCGACCTACCGATCCGAGCTGCCCGTCGTTGGGTGGGTAGAACCTGAGTCTCCCGGCACGACGGCAGGCGTCAAGGTCGGCGACCGTGTGGTGTCGGTCGACGGCGAAGCGATGGAGACCTGGCAGGACCTGGAAGGGTCGATCCTGTCGGCCGGCGGCAGGGAAGTGCACCTCGGAATCCTGCGGGAAGGGGCGACCATCGACATCGCCATGACGCCAGAAGTCATCAGGCAATACGGCATCGGCTATTCGGGCATCCTGCCACCCCTGGATGCAAAGGTCGTTCGCCTGGTGTCAGGCGCTCCAGCGGCGGCTGCCGGCATCGAGCCCGGGGATGTCATTCTCTCGATCGACGGTCACCCCGTCGAACAGTTCTACGATCTGATCCGGCTGATCGCCCCACGCCCCAACGAGGCTCTGGAACTCGTGGTCGATCGCGGTGGTTCGCGCCAAACGTTGACAGTGACCCCTCGGGAGGTGGGCGGCGAGGGCAAGATCGGTATCGCAATGGTCTTTCCCTCAGAACTCCAACGATTGGGGCCTTTTGCGGCCGTCGGCGCAGCCGTCACCGAGTGCCGACGCATGACACGGGAGACCTTCCGGGTTCTCGGCCGGCTGTTCACCCGCAGGGTATCGCTGAGCCAGGTCTCCGGCCCGATCGGAATCGCACAAATCTCAGGGGAGGCGGCCAAGGCAGGCATCCATTCGTTAATCATGTGGATGGGTATCATCTCCCTGCAATTGGGGATCTTCAACCTGCTCCCCATCCCGGTTCTCGATGGCGGCCACCTGACGATCCTTGCTTTCGAGAGCGTCCGGCGCCGGGATCTTTCCCTCAGGGTCAAGGAGCGCATCCTGGAAGTCGGGTTCGTCTTGTTGCTGCTGCTGATGGTCGTAGTTGTATTCAACGACATCGTCAAGATCCTGCCTGAGAGCGTCTACCGCATGTTCTCGCGCGGCTGAGGCTTTGACGAGACAATGGCTGACGTTTCTCTCCGTGCTAGATTCACGCCGATGATCGCACGACTGATCATAGCGGGCCTCTTTTTTCTGACGGCCGGAGTTGCCGGGTGGTTCTCACTGGTCTATACCGTGCATCTGGGCACGGTGTCGGTCCCGGAACTGCGCGGTCTGACGGACCAGGATGCCGAAAGCCAAGCCCACGACCTCGGTTTGGTTGTCGAGTATGACCCAACGGGAGCCTTCAGCACTTCTGTGGCGCCGGGCCTGGTTGCTGCACAGAACCCCTTGCCGGGTTTCCACGTCAAAACGGGAAGCATCGTTCGGGTCAGGCGGAGTCTCGGTGATGAACAGGTCCAGGTTCCATCCGTCCGGGGCGAATCACCTCAAGCGGCCATCCGCACTCTGGAGGCCGTCGGTCTGAAACCGGGGCGACGAGCAGAAGTCTTCGGGCAGGGTGGTGCGGATTCGGTCCTCGAGACCGCGCCCGCGATCGACAGTACGGTCCTTCCCGAGGCCGAGATCGATCTTCTGACCAACCGAAGTCCGGCCCAACCACTGTGGGTCATGCCGTCCCTCCTTGCACGGCAACTGACCCTGGTTCGGAGATTCTGCGACCGGCACCGGTTCCGTCTCGGCCGAATCCACGAGGTCGACTACCCAGGCATCACCCCCGGACTGGTGCTTCGGCAGTACCCACCGGCAGGCAGTCCGTTTTCGCGTTCCGATATCATTACCTTATGGATCAGTCGATGACGTTCC
>JBDLIO010000752.1:0-1927 GCA_039714865.1 Acidobacteriota bacterium
CACTACCTTCCAGGCGGTAGGCATTACCCTCGTCATCGGGGTCCAGTCCGGCACCGGTGTCATTAAAGCTGAAACCACCGTCATTGGAATTGATCACCAAGAACGGAACCGAGGACTTCACCGCAGCCGCCCGGACCATGGCTGAGGAGGGTCGCATCCCCACCCCGGAAGAGTGGACGACCATAGAGAATTTTCTCGACCACGTATCCGATGGAATGGTTATCAGGCTCAAAATGATCCTCGGTTTACGTGGCATACGGCTTTCCGAGCTTGAATTGCTCGGAAACTATGCGTCCAGCCTGCCCCTCATGTGCCGCACTCTCAGCGAACTCAACGATACTGCCCGTTCAGTTCTCGCCGGCATCGAAGAACGCCTCGGACCCGGCGGCGACAAGCTCGAAGCCGCCAGGTCGGTTGTGCAGTCGGTATTCTCGGAACATATGCTCACGCTCATGCGAAGCCTCTTCGATCAGATCCGGGATCTCACGACCTACTTGCCGGTGTGGCGCCAGAACATCGAAAACCGACGAGCGATGATGCTGGGCAGGTCTCGAGGCTGACCCGAGCCCCTTCCCGAGCCCCTGCCCGTTCCCGAGCCCAAGACCCGAACGGTCTTCAGCGTGAGATGGCAGGGACGGCGTCAGACGGCAGTATCCGCGACAGTCACCAGCGTCGACGTCCGGAGCGGTGGCAGGTTCAGGGTTGCACGTTCACCCCTGCCGCCCTGCACGCCGCCCCAAGCAGCGGCGCATCCTGATCCAGGACGACGTCCACCGGAATAGCCTCGAGCAGATGCCTCATCCTCCCCTTGTCCAGGAATCGTTCGGTGAAAGCGCCCCCGAGAATCGCAGGGAGAATCTTCGGCGGGATGCCGCCGGCCAGGTAGACGCCACCGGTCGCCACGAGACTCAGGGCCAGATTAGCGGCCTGGGCGCCCAGGAGTTCGACAAAGAGGCTCAGTGCGGCCTCGCAGGCCTCTGGTTTCCCGGCCAGACCCGCCGACGCTACGGCCGCCGCCTGATCGTCGGCTGCACCCAGCGAATCCAGCCATCCTTCGATCGAGGCATCAGATCGACCAAAGAAAAATTCCGCAAGGTCGACCAGGCCAGGTCCGGAAAGTACACGCTCCCAACTGACATGCCCGTATCGGTCGGCCAGGAACTGATGGAGTTCGAACTCGAGCAATCCCTGAGGGGCGAAATCAGCGTGTCCCCCCTCGCCGGAACAGACGGCGAGCTTCTCCCCGCTCCTGATCAGCCCCACCTGACCGAGGCCGGTTCCCGCCGCGATGATGCCAACGGCGCCATCGTGATCGGCCGTGCCGCCCTTGATCTGACGAAGACTCGAAGACTGTAACGACGGCACAGCCCACGCGGTAGCCTCGAGATCGTTGATCACCACGGCCCGCTCGAATCCCAACTCCCTTTCGAGGCTCTCCGAATCGACGACCCACGGCAGATTGGTCAGCCGGGATCTGCCGCCATGCACCGGGCCCGCGACACCGAAGCAGGCGACGAGGCCCTTGAGGTCAATCCCCCGGCAGGCAGTTGTAACGGCCTCAACCGGACCGGAGACATCAACAGAGGCAATCGTGAAATCCTCGACGAGGTTCAAGGACCCATCGCTGACCTGCCACAGACCCAGCCGGATCTTGGTGCCTCCGATATCTCCGGAGAAGACCAGCGTGTCGGGTTTGTGTGCCATCCGCAACCTCCGTTTCGCCTCTGCGAGGATACAGGGGCCGGAATCAGCGTCAGGGATTCTAAAGGACTCTAAAGGGGACACTGTCGAACTCTTGCGAATTCTTGCGAATGGGTACAGAACAGCGTCCCCTTCTCGTCATGTCATCCCGAGCGGAGGCCCGCAGGGCCGGAGCCGAGGGATCTCCCTGGACCAAACGCCGGCGTCGGGCTCAGGAGATCCCTCC
>JBDLIO010000753.1:0-1925 GCA_039714865.1 Acidobacteriota bacterium
TTTCGAAACACCCGCAGAAGTACGGATGTTGGCGGGCATGGGCGGCACGGTCGTCGGGATGTCAACGGTTCCCGAGGTCATCGCTGCCCGTCATATGGGCCTCAAGGTCCTGGTGTTGTCGCTGGCTTCCAATCCCGCTGCGGGCCTGGTCGATCGTCCCCTGACCCACGAGGAAGTCCTGGAATCAGGCCGGGAGGCCGCCGACAGCCTGAGGAAACTCCTTGGCAGCCTGATCGAGCACACCTTCTGATGGGTCTCTTGCAAAGATCCTGTCGTCACAATGCGGGCCGGTTCCCGTCCGAAAACTCCGGAGGGGAACGGCGTGGTTCTCGAGGCAGAAACCAGTCATTTTTCGTAAATATCGAGGAAATCAAGGGTTTCCGAGGAGGTGTACTTGGGTACTCCGCACAAGGAAACCCGCAGATTGACGAAGAGATTTCGAAAAAGGGCGGTTTCTGGACGAGAACGGGCCGGGAGGCCCGCGCTCCCATCGGTTATTCCAACGACCCGGATTGCCTCTCTCTTTGTGCTTTTTTGTACCTTTTTGTGGCTCCTTCCCTGATCCCGGAGGTTCGCCGATGAGCCTGTTCATCGAGACCTTTGCCGTCGGGCCGATCCAGGCCAACTGCACGTTGCTGGGAGACAGCGAGGCCGGGGAACTGGTTGTCATCGATCCCGGCGCCGAGGCTCAGGCCATTGCCGGCCGCATCGAAGCCTCCGGCTTCTCACCGACGATGATCCTCCACACACACGGTCATTTCGACCACGCCGGAGGAACTCGTGACCTCTCCGAACTGCTCGGAGAAACACTGCCGATCGGTCTCCACCGCGACGAATTGGAGATCTACAACGCCCTGCCGACACAGGGTGCGATGTTCGGCATGGGAGCACAATCACCGCCCGAGCCGACGCTCTGGCTTGACCACGGACAACGCCTGACCATCGGTCAATTCGAGGTCGAAATCCGACACTCCCCGGGCCATTCTCCCGGCAGTGTTTGTCTCGTTGTTTCCGGCTGTGATCCTCTTGTCGCTGTCGTCGGCGACGTCGTGTTCGCCGGTTCCATCGGGCGTACCGATCTGTGGGGCGGATCGTTTGAGGTGCTCGAGCGGTCCATCCGACAGCAGCTCTACACCCTGCCCGACGACACCCGCGTCATTTGCGGCCACGGACCCGACACCACGATCGGGCGGGAGAAGATGACGAATCCCTTCGTGAGTGAGGGGTGATGGGAGCGATGCGCGGCCGATGAGGGATCTGGAGAACGAGCTGAACGTCCAACGTCCAACCCCTCTCCCCCTGTCCCATCAGCCTGCCTTCATGAATCATGATTAACGACCCGCCCCCGCTTCCGCCATTCCCGGATGAGATCGAACCGGTGTCTCGTGGCCCGGTCTTGAGGCCGTGGAAAGACGGTTCTCAATCACTGTCCATCCTGTTGCATGGCATCTTTGCCCACCCCCACTTCAGGCCGCACCAGGAGGAGGTGTGCCAAGCGGTTATGGCTGGAGACAATGCCCTGGTGGTGATGCCGACCGGAGCCGGCAAGAGCCTCTGCTATCAACTTCCCGGCCTTGCCCAGGGAGGATCGGCCCTGGTGATCTCACCGTTGATCGCGCTGATGGAAGACCAGGTCGCCAAGCTCCAGGCCTTGGGAATCGCCGCCGATCGCCTGCACTCCGGCAGGGATCGGGAGAGCTCATTCCATGCGGCCCATGCGTGGCGGCAGGGAGACCTCGATTTTCTCTTCATCGCACCGGAACGATTGGGCCTCCAGTCGTTCCAGAATCTGATAACAGAGCATTCCCCCCGTCTGGTTGCCGTCGACGAGGCCCATTGCATCTCGCATTGGGGCCATGATTTCCGGCCGGATTACCGCCTGGTCGGCGAACGCCTGCCCCGTCCCGGGGGCGTACCCCTCATCG
>JBDLIO010000754.1:0-1914 GCA_039714865.1 Acidobacteriota bacterium
GTACGAAAAGGGCCGCTCGGACTCGATGTGGGAGCGCGGGCCTCCTGGCCCGCATTGTGACTCTTGACGTGGGCTGAGAGTTGAGGGCTGAGAGTTGACAGCGCCTAAACCACCACATTGACCAGTCGCCCGGGCACAACGATGACTCGCCGCGGCTCCTTGCCCTCCATGTACTTGCGGACCTTGTCGGAGGCCAGGGCCAGGCGTTCGAGGTCTTCCTTGGCCGTGTCCTTGGAGACCTGGAGTTCCTCGCGTTTCTTTCCGTTGACCTGAACGACGATGGAGATCAGATCGTCCTGGCACAAGGCCTCGTCATGAACCGGCCATGAGGCCTTGGCGATCAGGCCGTCATTGCCGAGCCTCGACCACAGTTCCTCGCAGAGGTGGGGGGCGTAGGGACCCAGCAGGCGCAGAAAGGCCGAAAGGATCTCCCGTGGAAGCGTCTCGGCCGTCGTCGCCTCGTTGACGAAGATCATCATCTGGGCGATGGCGGTGTTCATCTGCAGGGTCTCGGTGTCGGAGGCGACTTTCTTGATCGTCTTGTGAAGGACCCGGTTCAGTGCATCGTTCGAAGCCGCTGCTTCGTTGGTGACGTTTGTGTTGAGCTCGCCGGTCTTGGTGTCGACCACCAGACGCCACACCCGGTTGAGGAATCGGTTGACCCCTTCGACACCCTTCATCTGCCATGGCTTCTGGACCTCGAGCGGCCCCATGAACAGCTCGTAGAGGCGCATGGCGTCGGCGCCGTAGGCGTTGATCACGTCGTCGGGGTTGACGACGTTGAGTTTGGACTTGGACATCTTTTCGATCTGGTGGTTGACGGGTGTGCCGTTCTCGCGGGTGAAGAAGGCGTCTGCTTTCTCCTCCACCTCGTCGGGATGGTAGTACTTGCCCCCTTCGTCTCGGTAGGAGTAGGCCAGGATCATTCCCTGGTTGAAGAGCTTCTGAAACGGCTCTTTGGTGTGGACAAGTCCGCAGTCGTAGAGCACCTTGTGCCAGAAACGGGCGTAGAGCAAGTGCAGGACTGCATGCTCGACACCACCGACATAAAGATCAACCGGCATCCAATAATTTTCGGCTTCTTGAGACCATGCCTGGCTTGTGTTGGTCGGGTCCATATAACGCAGGTAGTACCAGCACGAACCGGCCCACTGGGGCATGGTATTGGTCTCACGGGTTCCCATCCGTCCGTCCGGCAGCCTGACGCGCAGCCAGTCGTCGCCGGCACGGGCCAGGGGCGGCCGCCCGTCTTCGGTGGGCCGGTACTGATCGATCGCGGGCAGGGCAACCGGGAGGGCGTCTTCGGGCAGCGGGACGACCTCTCCGTCGTCGGTATGCACGATGGGGAAGGGTTCGCCCCAGTAACGCTGGCGTGAGAAGAGCCAGTCGCGAAGGCGGTACTGGATCTTCTCTTCGCCGAGGCCCTTGTCGCCAAGCCAGGCGATGGTCGTATTGATCGCCTGGGGCACCTTGAGCCCGTCGAGGTCGAGCCCTTGGCCGCCCGATGAGTTGACCAGGACGCCGTCGTTGCAGTCGGTGAAGGCCTGCTCTTCGATCGGCTTTGAGCCGCCGGAGACGACCTCGATGATCGGCAGGCCGAAGGCGCGGGCGAATTCGTGGTCGCGTTCGTCGTGGCCTGGAACCGCCATGATCGCCCCGGTACCGTAGGACATCAAAACGTAATCGGCGACCCAGATCGGGATTTTCTCCGCGTTGACGGGATTGACGGCAAATGCGCCGGTGAATACGCCGGATTTGGTCTTGGCGAGGTCGGTACGGTCCAACTCACTCTTGTTGCACGCTTCGGTGACGTAGGCGTCAACGGCCTCTCGCTGTTCGTCGGTCGTTATTTCGGCCACCAGGGAGTGCTCCGGCGCCAGCACGCAATAGGTCGATGCCCACGAGAACCACCAG
>JBDLIO010000755.1:0-1908 GCA_039714865.1 Acidobacteriota bacterium
CTTTCTGGCTTCGTCTTAAACGACTTCCGATACGTATCTTTCCCGAGCAAGCCGCCAAAAGACGACCAGGAACGCGGTCAGCGGAATCGCCAGGATCATGCCGAGCACGCCCGAGAGAGCGGTCCCCCAGAAGAGGACGGCCACGATGATGACCATCGGGTGGAGGCCGGTTCTGTCACCCATGATCTTGGGTGTCAGCAGCATGCCCTCAATCAGCTGTACGGCGCCGACGACGATCAACACCAGGATCAATCGGAGCCACCCACCGTCGGGCTGAAAGAACGCCAGCGGCAGGGCAGTCGCCAAACCGACCATGTTGCCCAGATAGGGGATCAGGTTGAGAAATCCCAGGGTCAGGCCGATGACGAACCCGAACTTCAGGCCGACCAACGAGAAACCAATGGCGAAAAGCAGTCCCTGGAGACCGGCGATGATGATTTGGCCGCGAAAGAAAGCGACGATGATGTCGACGAATTCCCGGACAAGGTATTCAACGTCGTTTCGGGTCGATTCCTTCAGAAAGGGTAGGTACTGGGCGATGCCGCGGTTCTTTGAGGGCTGGGCCAGCAAAAAGAAAGCGAAGTAGATCGGTGCAACGGCCCAGCCGACCAGGGCGCCGACCCACGAGGCGATTCCGGCTCCGGCCGTCAGTGCGCCGCTGCCGATTGAACGCAGTCCTTGGACCAGGGCATCGTGCTCGGTCTCGACTGCCTCGGTCAGGCCTCCAAGGAGAGGGACACGGTCGAGGAAATCCACCACTTTAGGAGCGGCAGTCTTGGCCCAGGCCATCCCCTGCTGCCACCACTCCGGGAGTCGTTGAATCATGTCGGAAAACTGCTCGACGATCAATGCCCCGAAGAACCAGCCAAAGGCGACCAGTGGGATGATGACCGACAAGAACACCGTGGTGAGCGCCAACAGACGAGGCATCTTCAGCCTGGTGTGAATCCACTCGAAATAGGGCTTGAATACAAGGGCAGCGACGCCGGATACCGCCAACGGCAGAAAGACTCCAGAGAATCGAGAGACGAAGGCTCCCAGACTCCAGAAGAGGAGCGCCACGGCCGCCAAAATTATAGCGGCCGCAAGGATGGTCAGGGCGCTGGCAATCGTCTCTTGCTGGCGGGGACTGAGTTCCAACTGCATGACATTCCTTTCTTGAGGCCCGGCAGGGCCTCTGGGTCATCGGGAGACCACAGCCTTGAGGATTTCTCGGGAGGCCATTCGCCCGAGTGCGCCTTCGACGCCATCCAGACTGCAACGCTCTTGGAGCAGGTTTTCCAGGTGCAGATCACCTCCGGCCAGGCGGTCCAGGGCGGCCTGCACGGTCGCCGGGCGGTGGTGGTAGACGCCCTTGACGGTGATTTCACTGTAATGGAGGCGGTGGGTGTCCAGTTCTGCGGTTGTCCCCGGTGCACAGCCGCCGAAAAGAACGACTTCCCCTCCGGTTGCAACCGCCTCCATCGCGTTGGACCAGGCGGCCGGGGAGCCCGTGGCTTCGATCACGAGTTGAGCGCCCTGCTCCCTTTCGGTGGCTGTGCGCAGTCTGTCGCCGTCGTCGCGGTCGCCTGAGACCAGCACGGTCTCGGAAGCACCGAGGAGTCGCCCCACGTCGAGACGTTGGGGCACCAAGTCACCGAGAATGACATGGTTTCCCCGGTGGGCCAATTCGGCCACGAACATCAGGCCGATAGGGCCGGCGCCCAGAACGATGCACTCTGTTGGGTCCTCGAGGTCACCGGCTGAGAGCCCGTGAAAGACGCACGCCAGCGGTTCGGTCATGGCGGCCAGGGCCGGCTCGAGACCGGCCGGCCGAGCGTAGGTGCTGCGTCTGACAAAGGTCTCGGGCACCAGGAGGTAATCCGCAAAGGCACCATTGAGATAGAGAAGATGGGCACACAGGTTTTC